>NZ_JCACCM010000049.1:0-51157 GCF_059501405.1 Myxacorys sp. | reverse complement strand
GATAGCTACAAGGCTGAGTATCTCGATGTCCTACAATTTTTGTCCTGTACTTAGGCCTGTGCTATCTGTTGCACCAATTGTGCCAACTGTGTGATTGCTCCCAATAATTCTGCATTTCCCTGCCGCCGCTGCTGCCGTTGCAAAATCACTCGACTATTCTTCAGTTTTGCCACTACAATTTGTCGCGCGATCGCCAATCGAATCTCTTCCGATAAGGCATATTGCTGTCGTGCCAGCGATCGATAGCCGCTCGTCACGGGTAGCACCCGTCCATAGCAGCGTCCCATGCGTGACAGGTAGACGATCGGAATACTGCGAAACAAGCACGCCCGGATCAACTGGGTCGTTAACTGCGACTGACCAAAAACAAGAATCTGTTCCAGCATGGGTAACTGCGCCTCTTGCAGAACAGTCTTGCCCTGCTTTACTACTACACAATCCTGTCGCAGCGACACATAGCAGCCTTGCTGAGAAATGTACAGCGATTCCATAAAAATCCTCTTGTGCTACTTCAATTCTCAAGAGAGGCTGAATCATTTCAGGAGCGGCATTTGCGGAACTTTTTGGGCTTAGTACAAAATTATTCTGTAAATTCTCTAATCCGTTAGTTAATTCGTTCTAGCTTTCGTCGATGTCGCAATTGGTTCTGCAATTCACAAGTTGCCATTGCTGCGATTCCATTTGCAATTTCTCAATTGAGTTAGCTCAATTGAGTTAAGCCCCACTGATGCAGAGACTTTAATAACAACGGCTCAGGAACAATGGCTTGCTTTGCGCTCACCCGTTGCAAAACCGTCTGCATTGCCCTCATAATTTCATCTTGCTTCCATTTCAAACGGGATTGGAAATCAGTTCGTGTAACTGCCTGCCCTTCGTGAACAGCATCATTATGAAGCTTACGAATTTCACCCAATTGTTGATATTAGGCATCTGAATCTTTGCACTCGATTTGCTATACACCGACCAATTATTAATCCTCCTAGTCCCGGGAAGTATTCGCTACGCTTGTGTCCTCACTGTTTGAAGTATTTGTTAAGTGACTCTTCCTGCTCAAGTTATGGCTCTTTCAGCAATGCCCATTCAGATTCTCCTGTAAGGTGTATCGAGTGGCTAGCTTAGCAATCGCTTGCTGATGCTTCTCAACTAAGGTTGGCGGTGACAGCACCTGTGCGTTCTCCATGTGCCGAAACACCCAAAAGCTGAACTCGTTCAGCGATCGCTCTGGTAACTTCACCACATAGTCCACATAAGCAGGCTCACCTGTTTTCTCATCATTGGGTCCAGGCAGAATCTTTTGCTTGATATGTCGGCGCTCTCCCTCTTGAATGAATCGAGAAGTAGGAGCAAAGAAGCGGACCTTCACTGGGAGCAGAGGCAGCGTCCCTTGTCGTTCCATTTGTTGTTCATCAGGATTTCCCAAATTTAATCCCCAGCCGTTTCTCAGAAGCTGATGAGTAACTTGTAAGCTTCGGTGCTGTGCTTCCAATCCACGTCCAGTAGCATCCAGAATTCTTAGATATTGTGTGAACCGATCCAGCCGAGAAATAGCTAGATGTCCGTTGGAAACATCTTCCATGACGAGATACCAGGCAACGTCATAGTAAAGCAATTGCAGTGGATAGACTTGGCGGTAGCTAACTTTTCCAGCGTAAAGGTTGCGGGACAGGTAAATCTCAATTGGTAAGCCCTGGACGATCGCCCGTTCCAGCGTCTCCAGATCGTGAAAGAGTGTGTTCCGGTTCTCCTGCTTACGCAGCATTTCATCCGGGTCTGTATGGACGATCGCTCGGTTGAAATGCGCCCGCACAGGATAAAACAACTGTCCTTGACTTTCCAGATTGAGCCGCTTAAACCGTTGGCTGAGGGTCTGATATAGCCGCCTTACCCGGGCGTCACCCTGGTAGGTGGCTTGAGATGCCAGTGCATTGAGCACCAACGGTAAGTCTTCCTGCGCCATCGCCCCGGTGCCCAGGTAATAGCCCCAGTCATAGCGGTTGCGATCAAGAGCACCGTAGTGCCGTAGAGTTGCCAGGTCTTTGCGTAGCGTCGACAAGGCGCAGGCAGCGAGGGGAATTCCCACAGCTTGGGCAGTGTTCTGCATGTGTTGATGCAAGTCTTCCAGGGCATCCTGATGGGGAGTTTGTTTGGCATCCCGACTGCTCACTCCTGGGTGCTTGATCAGGGTAGTGAGCAATACCATCAGGCGATCGAAGGCAGCTTGGTCAGAATAAGGATGAGTAACAGGCTTTTTTGCCATAAGAAATTGTCAAGCAAAATAAAATATTGTTTTTATATTTATCTAACGCTTCAGATGTCCTTCCAGTAAAGTGCCCAGCTTTTTTAGTAAAGAGGCAATGAATATTTGTTTTCTTTAGGATTTACTTGGGCACTCTGGCTACAGTTGTAATGCAAGAGCAACCTGCTAGGGAGAATTCGCCTGTGCTCACGTCCTCTACATCTGCATTCTGGCAAGCCAAAATTTGGGGATTGTTGCATGATCCTTTAATGAAAAGCCTTTATAAGGACAAAAGCGACAAGAACAAAACCCAGCAAAAAATTTGGGAAGAGGTTTTACAAGAGTTGGGCAACTCAAATCCAGCAGATCTCAAACAACAAATAAAAGAGGCTGACTTCATTGCGGCCGCCAGTGATCGTCCCGCTTGGGATCAAGACAACGAACGTGGTCACGTTGACTACACTCATGCCAAAGGGTTACATGTGAGTCATCTGCTATCTGGTAATCCTCAGTTTGTGGTTATTGATGGACGCACAAACGCTCATCCTGGACAGGACAAGGAATTAGACGGCAGAGCAGCCGTGATTATTCGGGAGCAGCTTTTTCCCCTGCTAAAAGGGTTGTCAGAAGAAGAACAACATCAAAAGGCGTTTTGGTGGCTATGGCGCTGTTTACCTGTAGCAATGGCAAGAGAATTTGGTGAAAATACAGCACTACTGCCTGCTGATACCCGCATCCCTGATTGTTCTGTATGGAGTCACAACAGCTCAGTCTCATCGCTAGCTGGCACTTTAGTTAAGCAAGATGACTCTGATCAATCACGTCCCTACCTAGCCATTTTTAGTATGACTCCGGTGCAGGAGATGATCAAAGCCAGTCGTAAGATGCAAGACTTTTGGGCTGGGTCATGGCTGTTACACTACCTCTCTGCTAAAGTGTGCTGGAAATGGGCGTGTAAGTATGGTCCTGATTCGCTGGTCTACCCTAGTTTGTATGCCCAACCCTTAATTGATCACTGGCTGTTAAGACAGCGATGGTCGGATTTTGATAAGTGGATTGATGAACCGTCTCCTAAGCAATTGCTGACGGCAGGTTTTCCGAATGTTTTGGTAGCGGTTCTGCCTAAGCATGTAGTTTCTAATCGGAAGGGAAATGCACTAGCGATCGCTGAAAATATTCTGCGAGAAGCATGGCTGGAACTTGGAAATAAAGTTTGGCAGAAGTTACCCAGAACTGAAGAAGTCAATCAAGCCCGCGTTCGCCTGTGGGACGGTTGGCTTAAACATCAGTGGCAGACTCACTGGACAGCCTTACCGTTGGGACATACACTACCTAAGCCAGAAGGGTCCAATGTCTTAAGTCGAGGGCAAGGGAAAGTTTTAACTGGTGTAAAGTCCAACCCCAATGAGATTAAGCAGTTAAGCCAAATCAAAAAACAGTTCTTAACGTGGGCAAATGCTCAAAATGAATTTTGTCAACTATCGAAAATTTCTGACCAGGCAATTGATCCATCAACTCTGATATGGAATCCGTCTGCTTTCCACGACCAGACTTGCCCCACGCTAGCGGAACTCTCAACATATAAGCAGTTCAATGTTGGTTTGTGGTGGGCAAAGGTGTTTGATCAACTTCGCCACAACTTAGCGGGTGTGAAAAATGCCCGAACCTGGGAATTGCCGTCAGTTTTCGGTCCAAGATCAACCGTTTCAGGAGTTGGTGCAGTCTTACATCTGCAACAGTACGACAAGGGGAAGCCTGTCGATTGGGTAACAGAATCTGAGACGCACAAATTTTGGCAGAAAGAGCGTGGGTGGTTCGATGGGCGAGAAGAACTGAATGCGACCGAAGTCCTGAAGCGCGGATTGAAAAGAGTTCTACCTGAACTGCTGGGATTAAAGGATAAAAATCTAGCCGCCGCCTATCCAGATTTAACAGTGGGAGTTGCCGGGTTACTGCACCAATTAGAGCGGAGAGAGGACAACGCAGCAATTGAACACTATTGCAACATTGGAAACGAAATCTGCACCCAATTCGATTGGGCACAGAATGCTAAAGATGAACGCTGGGGAATTCCCTGGATTGACGACAGCCCGCAACGTCGCCGATTTCCCCATCCTCGCTTGTTGAATGATGGCTGGTTGATTGAAGATTGTCCGATTGAGGATAAGGAAGCTCTGAAGAAAAAACAGACAGAACTACAGAAATTCATTCAATCGAAGTTTCCAGCGGGAGCTAATCCAACCGATTGGTATGTACTAGCAGCAGGCGATGGCGACGACATGGGAGAGTGGCTTAAGGGTGTCAAGTTAAAGGCTTACAAGACCTATGTACCGGAAGGTTACCCAGAGCCTGAAGCTAGGAACAAATGGGAAGGGGTTGAAGCATTTCTCCAAGGCAAAAAGCGAATGGGACCCGCAACTCACGCAGCACTTTCGCGGGCATTATTGGATTTCTCTAACCAACTGGTGCCTTACCTGACCGAACAACGCTACGCTGGACGCTTGATTTACAGTGGTGGTGATGATGTTCTGGCATACACCAATCTATGGGAATGGGATAGCTGGCTGTGGGATATTTGCCAATGCTTTAAAGGGGCTGAAGATAGAGAGCATCAGGAGTTTAAGAATGAGGGAGATTACTGGCAGTGGAACAAAGGTGAGATGCCTAAAGATAGTGAAGGTCACCCAATGCTTGCATCCCGCCCTCTGTTCACAATGGGTGGTAAGGCAAGCATTAGCTTTGGCATGGTGATTGCCCATCATTCAGTGCCGCTGGCGATCGCTCTTGAAAACCTCTGGGCTGCCGAAAAAGATGGTGCAAAGCAACACATTGCAGCAAATGGCGACAAAAAAGATGCGGTGCAAATTCGAGTGCTTTATGGCAATGGCAATATTTTAACGGCAACTAGTAAGTTTAATGTGTTCAATCAGTGGCGGTCGCTGTTGACGGCAATTCCTGATTTAGAACCAGCGCTATTTGAGCAAGCCGCTGAAGTTTGGCAACAGCATCCCATTCCCATGTTGGAGGCGATTAGTCCTTGGACGCAGGCATTCTGTTTGCGCCGGGAAGCCCTAAGCACTGATGTGGAAGGCAAGTTTCAGAAAGCGTTGGCTGAATTTTTCACAACGCTATGGATGATGAGCATTGAAGAAAAACGCGATCGCGAAATCCAAAACTGGCTTAAACTTGCTGCCTTTACCCTGCGTAACCGTGACATCAAGGTTGGAGGTGAAAAGTGATGCACTGGTACACCATTACGCCTCTTGATGTACTGATGTTTCGGGATGCTAAGCCATTTACCCCAGGAGAACGCGCCTGGGCTGGCAGTACTTTTCCCCCTAATGGACATGCAATCGCGGGTGCGATTCGCGGACTACTAGGCGATCGAATAAGCGTGAAACTCATAGGTCCATTTTTCTGTCGCGATGGGCAGACGCTCTACTTTCCGCGACCTTTGGGGTTCGATAAGAAAACGCCTCTAGTGCCGCTTGACTGGGCTGAAGGACATCCGCTTAAGGGCCAGTTGGAATACGATCGCGCCAAGCCCTGTCCTTTAGTGAAACCTACACATACTTCTTCAAGCCAGGAGGATGACGCATCTTCAGGTCAATCTGAGACCGCCTATCGTCAATATCTACCTTGTGAGTTGGTTCTGAACTACATAAAGACAGGAGAAATCAAGCCTGACGCCTGGAGATTGGAGCATGAGGGAGAAGATCAGCCTTGGAGTATTGAGACACGCTCTCACAATGCCATTGATCCAGGCACTCGCCAAGTGAAAGATGCCGATGGTTACTTTGTTGAGAATGCAGTGCGGCTGAAAGCGAGTTGGAGTTTGGCGATTGGAATTCAAACCGATCAAACAATTCCTGCATCTGCAATTATGCGGTTAGGCGGTGAAGGACACCGTGTTCTGCTGCAACGCTGCAATAGTTTGGGTGAGCAATGGGAAGAGCTACACATGAGATCGCAGCAGAACTTCAAGAATGCAAGCACGATCGCGCAGCAAGATCCTAAAAGTGAGCAGGCGCGATCGCTGGCATATCTTGTGACACCCGGAGTGTTTGAGCGCTCAAACAATGGACAGGCGACGTGTCGCGCTTATCCCTGGGAATGGAAGTTGGCACACACAGTCAATGGAAATCAAACACCAGGTTCTCTGGTGGGCGTAGCAACTGACAAACCCGTGCTGATTAGTTGCCGCATCCGGGATACCAAAAATGAAAATCAAAGGGCTTTGCCAGCTACTCAGCGTAACAGTATTCCGGCTCCCCAGATGTTTGCAGCACCTCCAGGTAGTGTCTATTACTTAGAGCGACCTACACCTCTGTTTATCGATGATCCTAAGTCCAAGCCGGGTAAGGCGCTAGAGGGGGTAAAACGTCTTTGCAGCCTAGGCTACTCCGAACTGCTGTGGATTCAACAATCAGGAGGAAATTGAAATGAACAACACTGTCTATCTCTACCTACTATCTCCACTGCACACAGGTGGAGCAACTCAAGAAGGTAATTTATTGGGAATTGCACGGGAATCTCACACAGAATTACCCTATATTCCTTCCAGCACAATTCGTGGACGATTGCGAGCAAGTGCTGACCAGAGTACACAATCTCAACTCTTTGGCACTGATTTAGCCACTTCATCGACCCTCGAGCAAGGGGCTATTTGGATTGGGGATGCTTCAATTTTGTGGCTACCAGTTCCTTCACTCAGCCATGGTGTTGTGTGGGTAAGCTGTCCAATGTTGCTACGTCGTTGGGCACGCTTTAATGCGCCAAATGCAACAATACCCAATGAATACAGCACAAACCTGAAGACAGGAAAGCCCGTCTATCTCAAAGATGCCATCCTCAAAGATATGACATTGCAACCTTGGAAGGATTGGGAAACCTTTATTCCAACCCACGCCTCGACGAAAGGGCTTGAGCGGACGTTAGTACTGCCTGATAAACACTGTGCAATATTGATCCAAATGAGTTTATGGCGACAGGTCAAAATCAAACTCGATAAGCACAAAACTGTGGATGGTGGATTTCGATATGAGGAAGCAATTCCACCAGATACGGTGATGCATTTTCCTTGGGGCATTACATCACAGGCTAGTGCTCAAGCGTCTGATGCTACGCAGAACTTCCAGGCACTGCTGGGCAAGCACTCGATTGTGCAAATCGGTGGGCAGGAGAGTTTAGGACGAGGCTTCGTTCAGCAGTGGATGACAGCTCAACCAGTGCAACAGGCGGTGAACGTATGAGCTTTGATCCACGTACGATCGGGAAACCCGTCTATGCAGCCCTCGCTGAATTCCGGCATGAGCAAGAGCAAAATCAGCGTGATGAAGCCAAACGAAAGGAACGGTTGAAAGAGCAGAAGAATCAGGCGGTTGAACTGTACACCTACTTATCTACTTGGGGTTTGTTGCGCCTGAAAGCGGAGGAAAAAGCCATAAGCAAAGACCAAAAAGGCAAAAAGCAAGTTGTAGAAGCTTTTTTTCGTTGCCTCCAGACGATAGCCGAACGGAATGACCTAGCAGGCGATCTCGGACTGCAAGCCCTTAGCGATTTGGATACTGACGATTACTTAGGGCTAACTGGCTTGGCTTTAGCGCTGGCTCAAGAATTTAGTTTTTGGGCAGGTGCTGTGTATTGGGATATAAAGGGAGGCGATTAATTATGGTGTTTGAACGACCGAATCGTCCTGGAAAACCCAAGTCCTCTGCAAGTAATCAACCCAACCCTACAACTCAACGAGCCGATTCTGGAAAACAGAAAAAGGTGATTCAGGTTGGTGGTGGCAACCGCGGCAAGGGCGGCGGCAGCAATCGACCACCAGAACGCCCACCTGATGCTTGCCCTTGGTTAGATCCTGCAAATATTCCAGAGCCTGCTTCATCGGCGAGCTTTGTCGAGTACTTACGATGGCTGCGATCTCCGACTGCAAACTACAAAGACCCCACGAAAATTGAGCTGTTGCATCTCGCACAGGATAAGGCCGATTATCGTCATCGCTTACAAACCTTAGTTGATCGCACAAAATTGATTGCCGGAGAAGGTAACTGGTTTACGGTAAGTTGTCCTTGGCGAATTCGAGTTGGCGGTACTAAGGGACCAGAAAGCATCTTACTGCCTGCTTTTGATGCGTTAGGAATGCCGTATATTCCATCTAGTACATTGCGGGGTGTAGCGCGAACTCAGGCGATTCATCACTTTATGCGCTCCGAAAACTTGGAGTGGAAACAAGCAGAGGAGAAAGTTACTCCGTACTTTGGTTCTCTCAAGGCAGAAGGGAGCGATCACACTGGGAAAGTGATTTTCTTAGATGCATATCCGTTGGCGGAACAGAGCCGTAGTGGTGGACTATCCCTGGATAGTGCAACGAGTATTTGGCGGTGGGGCGAGGTTGACTTAGACGAGTATAAGCCTAATCCCAATGCTTTTTTCTCGCTAGAGCATCCTACATTTACCATAGGTCTGCGTCCATCGGCTCAGTGTAGTGACAAAATTCTTCAACAAGTTCGGCAATGGCTAATCCAAGGATTAGTTGATGGAATTGGCTCGCAGGTGAATACAGGGTATGGCACATTAGAGAACAAGGATTCATTGCTAAATCAATTATCATTTTTTGAGGTTGAATTTACAGTTCAAGGCCAACTGATCCACGGGAGTCAGAAGATTGCCAGTTGGAAACAGAACCAAAGAGGTGAATGGCAAGCAAGGAATCAAAGTCGCGCTGAGGTCAGATCAGTGGCGTTTAAGTCCATGTTGCGCTATTGGTTCAGAACGTTTGCGAGGGGATTGTTACCCGTTCAAGCTGTGAAGGACTGGGAGAGTAAATTGTTTGGTTCGATTAATCCTAAGCAGCGTGGTTGGGTAAGGGTACAGATTGCAGAGGGGCAAATCGTTCAGACGGAATCCCGATCTACAAGGGATGGAAAACAAGATCCCTGTGGAGAACAATCTGGACGATTGGTCTTGAGTTTTGCGCCAGAAATCTCTAAGGAAAAACAGGAGGTGACTCAACAGCTATTTGAGTTGCTGACTTGGCTCATGTTTCACCTGGGTGGAATTGGTCAGGGCGCAAGGCGACCTTGTTATTCCCGTAAGACCCGTCCAAATGCACCATGGTGGCGTGGATCGACCCTAATTGCCAAGACTGAAGATGAGTTTTGGGATTTACCAGAAAATGTTGTTGGCTTTCAAATACTATTTCGCCAACGGTTGCAGAAGTTTTGCGATCTCTTATCGGAACTAACACAACAGCCTATTAATCTACGCAATCCGCTATCGCCTGTTCAACCCAGTCGCGAGCGTTGGACAGAAGCACTGGACTCCTATGCACGTATCATCGTATGCGATGGTGAAGAGAATTATGGAAAACCCTATGCTTTAAGTGTTTTGCATGATGAAGATTTTAAGCAGCCGAGAATGAAGGCAGGAAAGGAGACAAAAGATGACAGCGGACAAGTCATCAAAGACTATGATCCCACTTTATGCGGCTCAACGCTGACGAAACCTGTGCGTCCTTCGCCCGTGTGGATCGTGAATTTAGGCAACTACCAAGTTGTGACTATCTTTGGTGCAACACAAGATCCACGTAAGAAATATTTTGAAGCTTTGAAACAGCATGCTTCCGAGTATCAACAGATCTTCCCATTGACGTAGGCTCACGATCACGATTCCTTCGCAATCTCGCCAATATTCCCGGTGCCGTTCATTTATTTGGAGTGCACCCGCCTCCGCCTTGAGCACGATCGCTCCCATCCTTTCTTTGATCTAACTCCATTGCAACCATGAAAAATATCTTAGTCGCCACGATTGGTACCCGTGATTTAATGCTTCAACTTTCATCAGGGCAGTGGTATAACGTCGGCGATGATCAAATGCAAGATGGTGAAATTATCGGTGAACAGGCAGAAGTGATTTCAGATCTGGGCTTAGGTCAGACAACCTTTCGAGATTTGACCCAGTACTTACTGGATGGCATTGAGGACTATCGATCTCGCCTCAAACCGATTATCATTGGCAAACTATTAGCCGACCAAGCCCAAGCCCTAGAACAGGTCTATCTAATTGGCACTGACCAAGCTGTTGGCATACCTCAGCGCAAAAAGGATACTGTGCATGCTTGTGCCATCATCAAAGACTGGCTTGTGCACAATTATTCTGTTCCAGTGGAGATCATAACGCTGGGTGCTAAGGGAGAGAACCCATCTAACTTTGAGCAAATGTTTCGCTGGTGGCGACATATGTGGCGAGAGACAATTCAGCCGCCGCCCGACCAGCCAATTTTGCTGTGTTTGAAGGGGTGTGTGGCGCAGACGGCTGAAGCAGGAAGAATTTCGGGGCTGAGTGCTTATGGCGATCGCATCCAGTTCTTCGACTTTATTCAAAACACCGAAGTTAACCGTAGGGGAATGCCCTCTGACTACACAGGACCCATTCTTGGTACCAATTATCTATGGGATCGGACGCAGCAACAAGCGCTAAAGTTACTAGATCGCTACGATTATGCTGGAACTGAAGCCTTACTTCAGCCCTACTTTCAGCAAGACCCTCAAGGCTTCAAAGCCTTGCCGAGTCAAATTAAAGCAGGCATCGCTTGGAATCAGGGACAGTTTGAAACATTCTTTCAACGTGTCAAGGGATCGCTTACTCCCCAAGCACAGCAGCAAAGCACCAAATATTGGCAGGTTGCCTATGAACAAGCGCAACTTTCTGTAGTGCGGCTTCAGCAGCAAAACACCACAGAAGCAATGCTGTCAAGCTTTCGAGCTGTCGAGGGATTGCTATGGCTATGGGCGGTCAAAACATTTCCAACTGATGTTACGGCAAGAACGGATCAATATCCGGTTTTGAAGCAATCGATCTGCCGGAAGTATCCCCAGCTCAGTTCACAAGTCGATTTTAATTTTAATGCTAGGTATCCTGATACAGCACAACTTCAGGCAAAGGTTTTGCGATCGCTCCTCGAAGCCGCTATTCCTCAAACAGCTACCAGCCCAGACTTTAAGGAGTTCTGGGACAAGGCTAAAACGAAACGAAATACTTATTCTCATCGGTTAGGCGGGCTGACGGAGCGTGAAGTTTTCAACGCTTGGGGAGACGATATCAAACAGCAACGACAATGGGAAAACCGCATCCTAAATTGCTTAAACCTAATTACTGGGCAATCATTTAAAGGCTTGACCCAGGCAAGTTTATTTTCCGCAATGCATGAGCAAGTGAAAGCAGCGATCGCTCAATATCAACCGCCCTCTCCTCATTAGCAACATTACTGAAGAGCATCCGACCTCGCTTCCTCAAAAATAGACAAATGATTAGGCGATCGCTCTCCCCATGAAACTGTTAACAACCATCCTCTTCATCGTGTTGTTGCATACATTGTTCCTAGTCATCAAAAATTGAAAAGCGCGATCGCCGGACTCTAACCGTATTCTCATTTGTATTTTTCCTCATGTGCTGCTTACGTACGTAACTTTCTAGTTGGTATTAGTATTAGCAATAGAACGATCGCTTCAGTGTTGGTATTGGCAATGGAGAGATCGCTTTAGTTCTGCGGCTGATTGTCCCACTGGATTCTGGTTTCGGCATCATTAATACGCTTCTGGTGACAGTTGAGCACCTATGCGATCGCATCGCATAGGTGCTGTAATATAGTGTCTTTGAGTGTGTTCTGACTGCGGCTGAGTTTCGTGACTTGAGGGTGAGGTTGAAACAGGTTGTGAGGATACCCCAAGATAGTGTGCGGATGTATCCAATGTCAGGGCATACAGTCGGACAGGTTGAGATTTGGGGCGGGGTGCCGTTGACAAAGCGGCAGGGGTCGATCGTGGTTTAGGGGTGCGAGGCTGAGGACAATCTTGCGGATGTGCGATTCCTTGGTTCTGAGCCTCGATGCGTTGTGCTGTGGTGCTTTCGCTGTTTTGACAAGGAGGAATTTGACGGTTATGGCTTTGATTGTGGCTGAGGTTCGCAGATGTAGGCTGGACGCCTCATGGGATTTAGCTTTAAAGTATGGGGAGTCCCCACTCGCTGGGGAAATCAGTTGAATGGAAACTGAAGGAAGAAGATGTTTTCTTCGATTTGTCTTAGCTGCTGTCCCCACTCGCTGGGGAAATCAGTTGAATGGAAACACTTTTGATTTCTTGGTATCTGTTAGAGTAACCCTAACGTCCCCACTCGCTGGGGAAATCAGTTGAATGGAAACCCTCTGCTGCTGTTCTGGCGGCAGCGCAGTAGCCATCGCGTCCCCACTCGCTGGGGAAATCAGTTGAATGGAAACGGGAAAATCAAACGGCGCGGATAATCCCAACGCTTGCAGTCCCCACTCGCTGGGGAAATCAGTTGAATGGAAACTCGAAATATGAATCCAAAGATTTTTGGATGATCGCGCGATCGCTCGTATTGGGTCCCCACTCGCTGGGGAAATCAGTTGAATGGAAACCTAAACGAACAGCAACCCAGTTTAGATCGTGTGGGTTAAAGTCCCCACTCGCTGGGGAAATCAGTTGAATGGAAACACTGAAACCCAATTAGATTCTGGTAGTCTGAGTTGAGCCATGTCCCCACTCGCTGGGGAAATCAGTTGAATGGAAACTCGTCAATCTGTTTCTGGGTCGCTCCCTCTTTCTCACGGTCCCCACTCGCTGGGGAAATCAGTTGAATGAAAACAGTAAAGCTCTGTGATTTTATAAATTCGACACACCCTTCTAGTCCCCACTCGCTGAGGAAATCAGTTGAATGGAAACTTGCTGCTTGCGTTGATGGTTGCGGTGCGCTTGGTCAATGGTCATCTGTGAGCAGCTTTTGTCACCGTTGCTAAATACGAATTTTAAAACCTAGGCATAGCGCGAGTCTTCCATTTTGCCTTCGTCAGAATACCGCTATCTTGTGTAACTTTAGAAATAAGTTACACAAGACAAAATTGATTAACTTATTTTGGAGGGTTTGCCCAAGGCGATTGCCTCCCTACATATTGACTCTTGAGTTTGCCTGACTCCTTCCAATAGGCATACCAATAAGGTCCATGTCCTGTTTCCTGTAAATCTCCAATGGCACATTTACAGGAGCCTTTGCCACATCGCCGTTTCTCTAATTGGTATGTCTTTCCATCTTGTGTGCGGCTTTCAACAATCGCCGAGGCAGACCCTTCAGAAGCAGCGGTTGAGCAATCCTCTAGCTGCGATCGCTCAACATCAATTTGTGTGCCCAACCACTCATAAACAGCTTGTTTTTCTTGCAGACTGAGTTTCGCTAGAGTGGGACGGAGACGAGCAGGGAAAGGCTTAGAAGACATTTCTAACATCTTGTGTAACTTTAGGAAATTGAAACTCGGTTACACAAGAAAAAGCCTATGTGAACGAGGGACAGAGTTCAGCCCCAAAGCCATTACCTTAACTTTCTTGTGTACGAGAACAGGAAGCGGTGATCTCAGTACTTGTGATAGTGGATGAAAGTCTTAGAGGTAAGACCAATAATTTTCTGTAGAATTTTTTTGGGAAGGTTAAAATTGACATCGCGCGATCCTTTACCGCGACACCTTTGACGCGCTACTTTGTTTTTTGTAGCTTCTTACGATCCACCGCTAGATCTTATCGATAAATTATTATGACACAGGGAGCGGATCAAAACTGGGTGAGGAAATTGCGAATCAGAGCAAACCTGACGCAAGAAGAATTATCAGTTCGTCTGAAAATCTCTTCAGCAACCCTGCGAAAGTGGGAACACGGTGCCATTGAGCCATCCATGACCTGGAAGCAGTGGACTGTTTTCTGCGAGGTGGTTGGCGTTCCGTTTGAGCAACTTCCGATCAACCTGTCTCGAACTGCTTAGAGTTTGCTGTCACCCCTAAAATCTCTCGGGACAAGGCAGCTGCGATCGCTAAACGAGTTGAATAGGCAGTTTGAGACATCATCTGTTGCCAGCCTGCCCAGCCGATCGATTTGATCAAGAGACTTAGAGCTTCCGCCACTGATAATTCCGAAGACGGTTTTGAAAGTATGGGCAAGGCGGTTTGAGCGATCGCTGCCAATTCATCTGAAAGTGGAGTAAAAATATTCCACTCTCTAGGAGGATCAATTAGAGATAAGAATATTTCTTTAAGTCGCCTCCACCCGCCCACAAACTGCTGGGCTAACTTGGAGACAGATGATTGTGAAATTCCACTTTCAGCCGCAATTTCTTGCTGCGTTGGCAAAGTACCGTTTTTTGACCACCACTGCTTAAGAATCTCAGAGACTGCAATCCAGGCGAGTTCAGTCGGTGTTGCTGCATGGGGAGTGATTTCCCTTGCTTGTGTGATGATCGGTCTGAGAGATATAGGAAGCTGATAGTTTGCACTTCTTGAATGCTCCGTGTCGCCGATCAGGAAAAAGGTTAACTTTTCGCTGGGTCGCCGAATTGCTCTCAACCGCCCGATCGCTTGAATAATTTCAGTATCAATTTGGTAATGGTAAAACTCCTCAAAAGAAAGGCTCTCTAATTCAGAGTATTTTGTGAGAGTGAACCAGAGATCGTGAAAAACTCCTGCGTTTGGTAAGGGTAATCCGATTGCTATGATTGCCTTTCGGTCAGAAAACTCGTTTGTGCCTCTCGTAAAGTCGCTAAACCAGTGCCCATCCGCATTGGTGTCATTCTTTTTGCGTTGCCAGTCGAACACTACGAGATCTGAAAATTGCCCTTTGAGTTCTGTGAGGATTGCATTGATTCGATCGTCGCAGTGCTGCGATCGATTTTTACCTGCAAGTCCAAGACCCTCTATCCAAATTAAGGTGAGATTGTCTGGTGATGGTAGATCTTGTGCAATCCAAAGAATTTTGCTGATAGATATCTGACGATAGAGACTTAAAACTTCCGGTATAGCAGTGGCATCTAGATAGATTCGAGTTTTGAGACTGTTGAGAATCTCATTGTGTCGATCGTCCTGAATGGTAACCACTAAGCCTCCAAATGCACCGATTCGCAGCGCTCCTGCCATCTCTTCGCTCCAAACTTCCAAAAATGGGATGAGCCATTGAGTTGGTAGGTTATCCAGTACTGAACCTACTCGTACTTTCGCATCTCGAAACTGTGAGCGGTTGAAGCTCTTGTATAGGCTGCGCTCCTGCAACAATTTTTCTAGTTTCGTTTGAAGATTGTCCAGTTCGCTTTGAAGCATGGCAATGTCTTCAGGTAGTTTAGCCAGACGATCTAGTCTTGCCTGCCGCTCTTTTGCTGACCAACGATACCCACTGAATAAGCTCCCCTGCCCTTTGTTCAATTCTTCTTCGAGGGCCTGGAGGTTGCTCCACTCTGCTTGAAGGGTGTCTAGCTTCTGACTTCGGCGATGAATCTTGCCTTTGAGATGAGCGATCGCTTCAGTTTCTTCTTTAGTTTGAATCTGGTCGGGGTCTTGAGTCAAATCAGACGCTTTGAGGCCCATGATTTGTCGGATAGACTCTAGCGTTTGGACAAATTTTTCTGGTACTTCTGGCAGCTGAGAGCGCAACGCTTCATTGTCAAAGCCGTAGTGCTGTTTTGATTCACCAGCTACAAGCGGTCTCAGCGCCTGACGTAATGGATTCAACTGTCTGTAAACTTCTGGCAAGTTGGCTTCCATCTCTGCCCATTGAGTGTCAAAGTCCCCTAAGTTCGCGGAGATCGTCCGAACTGGCTTGAGTTGAATGAGCGCCTCATCTAGGATTGCTACGTCTCCGCTGTAGGCAGCATAGTTTTCCGAGCTAGGGAGGGAGTCGATCGAGGCGCGCACTTGAACCGAAGAACTAAAGACTTCTGCTCGCTCGAATCGAAATCCGAACCCGTTGCCGAGCGACTCCTTGCAATAGTCTTTGTGGTGGCACATTGCACAAAAAGGGTTTAGTTCTGCTGTATCGTTGGCGATCGATACGCTTTTGTTTGCCGCTTTGTGAATCACTGCTGTAAGGTGGCAGTTTCCTTCAGTGTCTGGTTGCTCTCCCGGTTTTGCCCAGCGTAGGAGGTCTCTACCGAGAGGGGTTCGTCTGGTTGCATCTTTAACGAATCCAGCATTTCTGACGGGTAAATCCGTATAACTCCTTTCTGCTGGCTCAGTTGAGGGATTTCGATGGCTCTGGCTCAACAACCAGACGCGGTGCAGTTGCTTTCTTTGTTCGTCTTCGACTTGATGAACTCCCAGTTGAAGCGGAGAAAGTAAAGCATAGTTGTACGATTTGCCTCCCCCAGTTTGAGTACTATCAAGGATATCCCGCCAGCCCTTAGCTGTTGCTTCCCAGAGGAGTTGGGGTAGTTGCTCTTTTGTGTAGAGGAGCTTGGGTGGTTTCTCATAGCTTCCAAGCCTAAACAGTTTCCCTGGAAGGTATTTGAGCGTTTCCACCTGCACTTTGGCCTCTACTTTGTGGGGTTTGCCAAACCCTCTCACTTCAAACCGCTGCTGAATTCCCTTCAACCAGGATTTAAGCCGGCTGTACTGGTGGTGTTCGACCTCAATGTGTTCGAGGCGCGCTCGTTCTTCTTGCGCAGCGACAATCGCATCATAGACGTTGCGGTCTGGTTCTTGAGGATCATTCCACTCGCGGTATGGAAACTTAAACCCGTAGTTTCGAGCGACGTGGAACAACGTGCCGATCGTGATTCCCTTGCGGCGAAACGATCGAATCTTCTGGCGAATATTCCAGGTATTCCTTTCAATTGAAGGACTCCACCGTTCAGCGATCACTTCCGCTTCAACCGCGCCATAATGATCGACCAACGCCATGAGAACTTTGCAAGATTCCTGATAATTGCTGCTTCCAGGCGTGCGCGGGGGGATGTGGCTCAGTGCCTGCTGAATTAATTTCTCGGTATCCCACCCTTGAGCTTGGGCAAGCCGATAGAACTGTTCACGTTTGAGTGATAAGACTTCTGCTTGTTTTGCTCGTTCTTGCTTAATTTGTTGGGCTTTAGCGATCGCCTGGTTCACCCACTCCTTTGGTAGGCAAACGTCAGGATTAATGAGTGGAAATTCGGCTTCGGTATTACCGTAGAACACTCGAACTCCATCTTTACAGGCGGGATCGTGGGGAAGATGATCCAGGAGAAACTGAACGATCGATTCGTAGGTATCAATATCAGAGATGAACTCTGGCAGACGAAAAATTACGCGGAAGCGGTGCCAGTTTTGGCTGTGGCTGGGAGTTGTGTAGATCAGGGTGCAAAATTGTTGGATGAATGGATGAACGATGGCCTCATCCAGCGTCAGTTGATGTTCGTAAGTCTTGATCCCTTTGCCGGCTGCATCCTTGATGAGGTTGCCTTGATCATCCTTCAATAGCCCTGCGTTGTCGATTTCGGCTAAAACCCAATTAGAACCTGCGAAGTTAGATTTGGAGCGCCACTGACTGTTGAGTAGTCCTGCACAAATAGCGTGCCCTTGCTTGATATGGGCGATCGCGTCCTCGATCGTTCCTTCGATATCTTGAAATTTGCCACTAAGTACCCTAAAGTTCCAATCTTTATTACAGCCGTGTACATTGGTGGCGAACTTGAAAATTTGAGGCAGAGTGCGATACTGGTCAGCAGAGTAAAGCTGTTCATACCCTATGGGGCTTGAGTTTGAAAGCTGCATCCAAGGTTTACCTTTTATGGCGAAATAGGGATGCTAGATTTTGTCAAACTCTCAAATTTGTGTTTTGCTAGGGATCAGTTTTATCAAACTAATCAGAGTGTAGTAAAAATGCTAAAAGCCTCAGCCCGTAGGACATAGGGCGGTCCCACTGTGAGTCGATCCGGGTATTTTGTGAGTCGATCCGGGCATTCCGTGAGTGGATTCGGGTCTATATGTAGTAGGCTGGAATCCCTACTCCATATGACTTAGAGGCGAGTTTTAGTAAAAAATTTTTCTACTACAAGCTTAGCGTGTAGTAAATGCCAATTTTGAATGAACAGGCACGTATACCAAAAACTACCATCTGCTTTAGAGCTTAGAGTTTGAGAAGCTTCCTTAAGCTCGCTTCAACCTCTGGAGTCGGCTCTCTGCGCCCCGATTCAATATGAGAGATGAGCTGCTGAGAAATGCCAAGAAATCCTGCTAACTTCACTTGACTCCAGCCTCGCTGTTTTCGTGCTTCTCGAACCTGTTCGCCAGTGAGCGGAGCTAAAGTAACCTGAGCAATTTGTTTATCGGCCTGCGATGATTTTGATTTGGCTAGTTTCTTCCGGGTTAGAAGTTCTGGAATCGGCTCAGGCGGATGAATTGTAATTTTGCTCTCTAGCAGAAGATTGACGTATCCCTTTGGCTTACGAATTGGGCTATCAGGTTTTAGAGAGTCTGGATAGCGATCGCTAAATTCAACACTCCACCCTAATCTGACCAGCGTCTTGAGCGCTTCATTCCACTGCTCCACTAAATCGCGGGCTTTGTACCGATTTGACTGTGCCTGAACGATTTTTTCAGAGCATCCTACTAGAACAGAGCCTAGCAGCGTTCTGACCCGGTATTCCCCAGAAGTGTGAATCCGACTTTCAAGGGTAAGATGCAAGGCAAGGCGCAGAGCAAGCTCGTTGTGGTAAGGATCAATTCTGAGTACGCTTTGAGCAAGATAGCCAAACTGGTACAGCGCTTCTCTAGCTTTTGCACCGCCTCGGTTCAAAAACCCTTTTGTCCAGAGACCTGGCTGAACTTGAAGCTCCACTTTCTCAAGATTCTCTAGATTCTCAGACAGTAAATTCTTCTGCCCAGTTGCAGTAATCGCAATGTTCCACATCCGTGAGGTTTGAATGGTAACTTGCGTTTTGCGACGGCTGACTTTTCCGCCTTCTTTCCATTCCACTTTGACCAGCAAGCAATCTAGTGCAAAAGCACACCCTGCTAACTCCGCCAACTTTTGGCTCATAGGAATATCTTTGCGGTTGTTCCAGCCCAAATTTCTAATCACATCCTCGCCGGATAATGTAAAGCTGCTACTCCACGGCTCTGGTTGGTTCATTGCATGTGCCGCGAAAATTAGCTGAAGCTTAACCGTATTAAAACCAAAGTTATTAATAATTTTTTCAGCCGCGTCCCATGGCAACATCGTCACATCACCAGGGCTAGAAATGTAGTGCTCAATGTAATTCTGTGGATTGCTCTTAGCAACCTTAGAAAAAACGGCAGTTCCGTCTCGATCAAACCACAAATCTGTTCGCAACTGTGATTCGAGGGAACTGATAAACGGCGCGCCGGTGGGAATTGGCTCGATCGTTTCATTTAAGAATAGTTCAGATTCTTTGGCTGCTTTGACAGTGCCGGTATGCATCAGTTCATCAAATCGCTGATACAAGGATTGAATTCGAGTTTCAATAGCATCAAACTCGTCCTGAATGCGATCGCAACGGTCTTGATCTTCTGAGGATTGCCGCAACAGGGAGAACATCGTCGAGATCTGATGATGAATCTGTTGTGCTGCCTGTAAACGAGTTCTGCTTAACTTAATCTGATTGGCAAATTTGGGTAAGTTCTGACGATCGAGTGCTGCAAGGCAAGTTTCCGCTTGGTCTATCCACTCAAGCACTCGGGTCACATCACTATTCCATAGGTCAGTGAATTGCTCCCAGTCTGGTTGCTCGTTGGGAGATTGCGTCGACTCAGTGGAAGATCGTGATTTCACAAAGTTTGCTTCTAGGAAACGAATTGATCCTAGATCAGACTCTACCTAAAATTAGCTCTCCGCACCACATACTGCGTTCAATTTTGGAACGAAACGGAGGAGAAAATTGATGCAATAAATCGGTCTACATAATTGACACGAGACAAAATTGCGAACTCCACCTTAAAAGGTTATCTCTCAGAAGCTCCACCTTACAAGCTTTGCAGCTTTTCGTGTAGGAACGAATCGCACCGAGTGGAAATATTTGTATCGAGCCGTTGATTCGGAAGGCAATACGCTGGATTTTATGCTGAGCGCGAAGCGCGATCGCAAGGCAGCGGAGCGATTTTTTCGCAGAGTGCTCAAAGCCGAACGCACCTAAACTCCGCGAGTCATCACCACAGCAGCAAACGCAAACGGCACCGCATCGCTGTTGTAGAAGCATGGCGAGCCGACCTGCAAACCGAAATCAATGAAGGCTGAACCGGGTCTGGACAAACCAATCCGTAGCAGGCGATCGCCTGCTACGGCGTCGTCTTCGAGGGATTGCAGGACGAGGGATTAGCCGAATTTGTCCAAACCACCGCGATCAACGCTCCCGTCTACGAAACCTACTGCCGCCATACGCACGAGATTACCGGGCGATCTACACTATGGGCGAGAGCCGCCGAGAAACACTGGTAGGCATAGGGGGTGAGCCACAGCGCAGCCCTAAGCGTTCCACACACGACGGAGGCGAGACCAGCAAATACCGATTAACTCTTGCGCTTTTTTGCCCATATGTCAGCTCAACCCCAAATGCAGTCACTGTTCAAACTAAAGCGAGTTCAAGGAAATGTGATCGAGCGGTTCGGATTCGGATGTGAGAAGGTTTCTCGAACTGGCGAAGAGTCAGAATAAAGGATTATAAAGATTTAGTCTTCACTGTGTAGGTGATGCAGTTGTGTGCAAACCCTTTAGAGTGACAAACGAACTATGTCAATCGTATTGTCTTAAGCACTCATTCCGAAGATTTCTTCAAACTTTGCTTGAGATACACTCTCCCCTTTATTGACTTCTTTCACTTGCCCTTTCCTAATCATATTCATGGCTTCAATTCCGCTCAAGGTTCGTCTTGCGCTATTGAACGACTTAAACCTCATCATTGGTTTTATAATCCGTTTGATGTTCTGGTGATCCTGCTCAATCACGTTATTCAAGTATTTAATCTGCCGGAGTTTCGTCTCTTCGGCACGCTGCTTCGCAGGTACTGCAAGGGTCGTTTCATCGGCTTTCAACTTGTTCATTGCGACCGGATAGGCAGCATTCTTATCCACCGTGTGTCCTGCAGAGCTTCGCGAAGCGAACCACTCTACGATGGCTTCACCATGCTATTGGCAAACAATCGCTGGGTGTTGAAGTTCTCGCCAGAACTCGACAAACGACTTCGGACACGTATCCGTGAAGCGAGGAGTCGAAGTCGTGTCCTCGCTCCGCCATCATTGCTTCCAAGTCCCGGTAGCTCGAGGGATAGCGACAGTACCATCGCACCTTCAGGAAGATGATGTCGGGCAGAACGTGGCACCATTTGAACAGGGATGGGGCAGCCATTTAGGACGGGATGAGAGAAAATTGTGTATCATTTTTGCGACACAACCCCCGCTTCTGGCTATCGAGGCGAAAGGCACCGTTTTCTTTACTCATAAAAACTTTCAAACTTATATCACCTACACATTTTGCTCGTGCTCTACGATGCAACGCAAGGCGAAATTCGTATTCTTAGAAAATAATTCCATAAGCCAAATGTAGCGTTTTGATGAGAAAACAAACAGCTCTGATTTCCCATTTGTATCAACGTTACTTTAATGACATTGCTACATGTATATGGTATCTTTGTATCATCAGTATCAGAATTAATATTTATGCCAACTCCAAATGGTCGAAAAGCGGTTGCTTACTTGCGTCTTTCTACGTTGGAGCAGGCTAAAGGTGCTGCTCTAGAGCAGCAAGAAGCCCGACTGATAACTGCAGGTGTAGATGAGATTTACTCTGATATCGACTCTGGAGACAATTCAGCTCGACCGGATTTGAACCGTTTGATAGATGATATTTGTGCTGGGAAAATAGGTTTAGTTAGAGCAACTCGGTGGGATCGACTCTACCGAAACAAATTGGACTACGAGTACTTCAAAATACTGCTTCGTAAGTGTGACGTAGAAATTGATCTCCTTGATCAAGGTAAGCAAGACTTAAAAACAGCTTCGGGTGAAATGAGTGCTGACATGATGGTCTTATTAGCCGCTTTTGAGCGAAATATGTTGCGTGAGCGGATAAAGCATGGGTTCGCTTACCGTAGAAGTAAGAAGGGAGCATGGTCTCGTCCTCCCTTATTCTATGAAATAGTTAACAACCAATATACTATTGACCGCCGACCATTCATTTGCTCTCTTCAAGACTGTCCAGATAATTACAGTCACTTTAATGCAAAAACTCCAATGGAGTTTTTGCTGCGAGGACAAAGTAAAGCTGATATTGCCCAAGAGTTAGTCGATTGCTTCCTGCGCATTAGAAAATATAGAACTGTTTTAAGCCATCTTCATCATCGCTATACGATGGAGCAGCATAAAAACCCTGCAATTGTACCTGGATTAGCAATTTTCAGCTCTTCTGAAGGCTTAAAATCATGGCTTATGAATCCGATTCTTCGTGGACATACGGCTTATTTAAAGTACACAAATAGACGCAGAAATAATAATCCTGAAGTATGGGAACTTCATCGAGATACCCATCCCGACCACAAAATTATTACCGATGAACTTTATGAAACTGAAATAAAGCCAATTTTAGAATTCAACTCTAAATGTTTTGGGCAACCAGGTGCAACATTTTATCTTACTAAACGTGTCTTCTGCAATGAATGTAAATCTCTGTGTCAACTTAAGGGAGGCTCAGAAGGACGTAAATATTATGCATGTATGCATTCAGGTATCAGCTGTAACAATCATCGTTGTACATCTCTTTCAAAAATAGACGAAGCTATCATTAGCGGCTTGGTTGAGAAAGCACGAGAAATTACGCAGCACCAAATACAGAAAAAAGAGCTGACCTCGGAAAGGCTTAACAAACTCCGAAAGAAGCTTGAGTGGATTGATAATGCTCCTGACCTTGAATTTGACAAAGAGCTACTGGCTCAGCGACAGAAGATTCTGGCAGAAATTGACGCTGAAGGTGACAAAACTAATAATACTGCGTGGCAATTTTTACTGCATCCTGAAGCTCAAAAAATTAATTTTTGGTACTCCTTATCACAAGAGTATCGAGAAGTATTTTACATGAGATTAGTTGAGCGTGTTTTCATTTCAGATTCTATGATTTCTGTTGAATTAAAGGTTTGAGTCAAATTTATAGTTAAGTAAGAAAATTGGGAAATGTATAAATCTACTATAGATATTTTCCGTGAGGCAGCAGAGCAATTTTCTCAAATTGAATCAGCTGTCAAGCCGCAATGGCGTTCTGCCTGTGATTGTTCTACACCGGGCGTAGATACAAAGTGCCAAACATGTCCCTACTATAAAGAATTAGGATTGCTTGTTCAGCAACAGCTTGATCCATCATCAGAAAAGAATTTGGCAGAGATTCTTCCTATTCACCATACAGATCCCTATACTGACTCTGTTAAGGATCAGTGCATTGAAATGTACTCTGTTGGTTACTCTATTCAAGAAATTCAAAAGCTTAATGGTATTCCCTTAAGACGAGCTTTAAGAAAATGGCTACGTGAAGGTGGTTTATCAAACCGTTCAGCCAAACACTCAAAAGATGAAAAACAAGCTTGCATTCAGATGTACATTGATGGTTGGGAACCAAGAGATATTGAAAATGAAACAGGAGTACCTGCAGACACGATCACAGACTGGGTCTACAAGGCTGGGGTTTCTAGACTCCGGAAATATTCTGATGAGTTTAAGCAGCAATGCTTAGAACTCTATAAAGCAGGGAAAACTAGTACACAAATTGCTCAGGCAATGCAAGTAAATCTTGGTACACTTCGATCCTGGATTACAAAAGCAACTATTGGAGGACGGCAAAAAAGATACTCTAAGGAGAAAATTGATAAGTGTTTAAGACTCTATAGAGAAGGAATGTCATCAAATGAAATCAGTCATCTTACAGGAGTTCTAGCAGTTACAATTCGCTCCTGGATCAGGAAAGCAGGTTTAAATGATGAGCGTTTAGTGCAACTGGCTCAACAACATAGCTTAAGAGAAACCCATGAAAGAAAACCTTCAGGTTACTGGAAAGATTTTGACAACCTCAAACGTGAAATTATTTTACTCAATGAGAGACGTAAAAAAATCGGTTTAATGCCTACTGCTACCGAGCTTAAAGAGAGCGATCGACAAGATATTTTAAGAGCCATTTGCAAATATCACGGAGGATTTCAGACTGTCGCTGAGAAGCTCAAGCTGAGTTTCAGCAAAAGAAGCTCAGGATACTGGCATGATTTTTCAAACGTTGAGCATGAGCTACTTACTTTCATTGAACACCAAGGTACACGTGGAGTTATACCAACCAAAGAAGACTTAACTCAAGCAGGAGAGAGTTCTCTTGCTGCAGCGATGAATATGCATGGCGGTTTCCCGGCAGTCGCTCAAAAATTGAAGCTGCGTTTGTCCTACGGGAGAAAACCACGCGGATATTGGAAGAATCTGGACAATCTAAGAGCAGAAATTGATCGTGTAGCTGAACAACTAGGTAATCCTGGTGTACTACCAACTCATGAAGAACTAAAGCAGATTGGACGCACTGATTTAAACAGCGCTATTTCGGACAATGGTGGTTGGGCATCGGTAGCCCGAAAGTTGGGCTTCATCTATTCCAGGCAGTACAATAACCCAAACGACTACTTCCCGAAGGATGCTAAAGAGCAGCAGGGAAGCAGACAGTCTAGAGCCGGGGGAGGCAAAACGAGCGAAGGGGCTGACTCACTCTTATTTCCCGAACATGCTGCCGCTAGAGGCTTGCATGAGCAGGGCGGGGGGTGACGACCATCCGTCTCCCAGACGCATTAACTACGTGGATGCCCGAGTTTAGTTCGTGGTTTAACTGTAGGATTTCCCACGAACTCGCTAGCCTTCATCGCGACTGTTGTCTCGTGGTAGGTGCAAGAAGGTCTAGGACGAATCGCACAGGGATTTGCTGGGGTTGTTGCGTCGCGCTCAGAATCAGCTGCTAGCCTCACGCTGCCCCAACTCATAAGCCCTGAGCAATTGCCCAGGGCTCGTTTTAATAAAGACCAGCCTGATTGAGTGGCTAGCGGTTTTGAATGTCCTTCCATCATGAACGACTCGGTGCTCTAGGCATAGCGGCAATTTATCCAATTGCGGCCCGACTTCACCTAGGTAGCTTGATCAATCTAGTAAGCTGCCGCCGCAACGACGTCTGGGCCGTTGTTGGCATCACTTTGCATCATATCCCTCCATTCATTGACAGGATTAGCGATTGGCAAAGCCAAGCTGCGACGGATCGGCGCAGATTCCATCGAAAGAGATGAATTGCCGCGAGCGTATCTTTGTCGATCAACAGTCCTCGAGCGATCGAAAGAGTCGAATCGCCGCGATCGCGTCTTTGTAGGTCAGTGGGCCTCGAGCAATCGTGCGGCTCAGTTCGAGCCCCTGCTCGATCGTTGCTTGATCCGACGGTGTCAGCCCAAGCTTGTGGCGTTCGTTCATAAACTGGAGTAAATCTTTGATCGGCAGCAATCCGAGCGATAAGCCCAGATTGAACCGCTCTTCGAGCGAGAGGTTTTGTCCGATACAACGAGCCAGAAAATCACGCCATCGCCGCAGTCGATCAAGATTTTGACTCGTCTGAGTCGCGTGAAGCCGACATAGAAACTGAGGATCAGCGGCGAGGGTCTCATTTAGGAGTTGCTGTGCGCCAATGTCAAGGAGTTGCGATCGCAACTCGGGTGGAAGCTCTGAGTCAAGCTGGGGTAAATGTTTTGAGATTTCAGTTGCGATTTGGTTGAGGGAGCGGGCGTAGAAGCCCTGCAATCCCTCTTTTAAGTCCGCTTCGTCCCGACTAGAGTCGATGAGGGTAGTGAAGTAATCGCTCAATATGGGATCGGCTGGCGAGGTGTAGCGAAGGTCAGTTTGGGCGGTGCGTTGCCAGTGCTTGTGGTCTTGAAGCGCTTTTTTCAGCTGGCAATCAAGGTCGGCTTCCAGCGCTTCTAGCATGGGTGCATACCGACCTAATCGTCCCCGCTGGGTCTGTGGACTAGACATGCGAAAATATTCAGTTGTTGATTAGTGATGCTTATATTATATCTCAAAATAATAATCTATGCAAATCTCGAACCTCAAACCCATGCAGGGGAGTGAGGATACACAAATCAAGCTACGTTCAGGCTGCTCTCAAGTCATTGAGCTAACTCTGGGTCAAGCTTTGCTTGGTGAAGACCTGACGCACTTGGTCGCTGGACAATACCTTGGCGGAATCAAGAAAGGCGTCTTATGCATCGCTGTTACCGCACTCCGGCTTCCATCCTCACGGCCGCGCATGCCATTGGCATGAGGCTGTTGCTCGGGGAGGGGATGCTCTCGGGTCTGACACGGGCCGAAGACGGGAAAGCGATCGGGTATGAGGTTCAAGGGCGCTTTATTCCAGGACAGCAGGTGACGCTGCACCGACCGGATGAGTCTTCTCCAAACCCCGTGCCTCAACTCTGGTCCGGTGAGGTCTTGCAGTTCAAGACCTACGTCAATCGCACCCAGGAATTGCAAGCCTTAGCTCAACAGATTCAACACAACCTGACCGAAGAAGGGCTGCAACCGAGCCGGCAAATTCTGGTGGTGGTCTTGGGCGGAGAGACCGCGATTGAGTTAGAGCGGCAGGTGGCCATCTACCTCAAAAGCCATCAAATTCCCTACTATATCCCCAGCGCAACGAGCTCCAATGTCTCACCTAGCTCTGGTAAAACGGTGCCGAACCAGTTTTGGCACGAGGGAGCCGTGACCGTGTGTCGCATCCATCGGGTGAAGGGCAATGAGGCGGATCTCGTCTATGTCCGTCGGGTTTGACCAGATTGCCCAGGACGAAAGCAATATCACGTTGCGCAACCAACTGTTTGTGGGGCCTTAACCCGAGCTCGAGGTTGGGTCTATCTGAGTAGGGTGATCGGACACTCGCCCCTGTACCAGGAGATGCAGTACGTGATTGAGAGCGGGGACCGCTTCACGTTTACCTTCAAGCGACCTCCACACCGCGATATGGGTGGAGAGAGTGAACCCCTGCCGCTTCCGTCACTGGCAATCTCGACCCCATAAAGCTGTTCATCCTCGCAGTCAACTACGACAGCGGATCAGGCGTCCAAAGTGGATGCGACTGCTCCCGCGCCATTAACTGCCGAATCAAACCCATCCGATATTCGATCTCCGTCAGCGCGTCCCGCCGCTTCAGCCGTTGTTGCCAGTCCTGATGGTCTGAGCTGCCGGCTTTTCCCAGATGAAGCGTGCGGGCCTGTCCTCGCGCCCCAAATTGAGGGCGATCGCTATTCACCCGCTTGTAGCAGGTCTGTTTCATTGTAGTAGGGGAAAAACCTTGTCCAACTGATTGGCGAACTGCCGTTTGGCAACAGCCATCGAAGTGAACCCCAACGTGCGAGCTAGGGTAATGAAGACGTTGAGGACCACTGACCAGTTCGCGGCTGCATTCCTGCCCGTTTGCGGTGCCTGGTCTTCGTTGAACGTTACGTCTTTGACCCAATGCAATCGATTCTCGATGTGCCAATGTCCGCGAATGATGCGATGAAACTGTTCTGCACTCGCGACGACACTACTGATGTAGTACTGCCGCTCGTCGAACAGTTTTCCATCTCGATACCCGTGTCGTTGCACCACAATGCAGCATTGGATGCCGACCCACTCATGCCCAAATGCTGCAACTGCATCAAACACGCTCACGTGCCAGTGCGTACTCCGTCCATGTCCTCTTTCGTGTTGTTGATACTGACTGAGCGGTTGATTCGTTTTGAATTGCTGCTTAATCCCGCGATGCAGTCGTTGCTGATTCGCTTTGACACACACGAGATAGTCGTTGCCTTGCGTGACGATCTCGTACAGTGTTTTTTTGGCAGTGCAGTGCATCGAGCGTTACCCCAATTCCGCTCAACCCAACTGCACCCAGCAACACTCGCACGACTTCTTGCTCACTCACAAGTTTGTGTTCCATCGGCATCACGGCTTGCACCACACCGCGTTGATGCGAGAACAACGACACCATACTGACAAAGTTCTGCCCAGCTTGGTCGCAGTGGGTGACGCTGCCCTTGATACTTTTTCCGTCGCAGGCAAACCACTCGCCTGCGTCTATCGGCTGCTGTACCTGCGCCCACTCGGTAAACACACTCGATAAGACCTGATAATCCAACCCTTGCATGACGCGACGAAAGGTCGAGTACGAAGGTAGCTTTGTCTCGGGTGCTAGCTCCAGCTTGCAGCAGATTTCTTGACCATAAACTTCAGCAAACTCGGCTAACGGACGATAGCCCCAGTACCCTATCATCGCACCGAGAATAATCAGTAGCAAAACGAGCCATAGCTCATGGCGTTGACCTCGAGCGGCGCGAAACTCTGGGATTTGTTGCAGGTGTTCTATCAAGCTCATGCGAGTGAAGCTAATCACAACACTGCTCAGTTTAGTTTTTCTACACTGACCTTGAAACAGCCCTGCCCGCTTGTAGTGGTACGGCCCAGTTTGGCGCGTGACCGTATAGTCCTCGATCCAACAGTTGACTGGTGCGACCGGCCCCGAGTCCCGGATGCGCTGTGCTAAGTTTGCAAGCCGGGATACCTCGGCTTCGAGATGCATGCTCATCACCGTTTGAACTCAATTCGTGGGACTATTCATCACTATCCCACGAACATATGACCTCTCCATCAGCGGTGCTCCAAGTGAACAATTTCATGTCCTTTAGTCCCCTAGATTCATGAAGTGCGAGGATGCTCTAAACTAGTTCGTGGGCAAATTGCGAATTTGCCCACGAACTAATCTGCCGTTGTTGCAGCTTTTATCAGCTCTAGTGATAACAGGGTCAAGATGGGTTGAAATAAGCAACAGCGAGGCGGCAATGACCTAAACTAGAACCTGCGTACTACATCTCTAATGCAGGTATATGGAACTTGCTGACTCGCCCCGCTATGGCTTAGATCGTGAAGAACTGTTGAAGATTCGGGACTTAAAGCTGCTGATAAACGAACACTCCGTGAAGCGAAGCTAACGAGATTACCTGTTCTTTACCCTGCAACTCGACTTTCCGGGCAAATGGAGTCTGGGGATCGAAGTGAACTGATTCTGCGTCGCTGGGGGTTGAGCATTGGCAACTTCTACAAAGCCCTCGGAGATCTAAAAAACAAGGGCATTGTGGTCGAGATTGCCAGTCAACTCGAATTGCAAATGGAGCCCTCTTAGCGTTGAGCTAGGGTGTCCCGAGTTTGTCGAGCGCCAAGCTGGAACGGAGGGCTATGCGGGAAGAATATTCTGTTCGCTTGCAGTCCCCACTCAAAAACAAGTATACGCAAATTAAGCAATGTTAAGCAGAGATATTAGGTCAACATCATGTCAACCTGCCCTTGCCAGCTAACCTAGGTTCTGTCGCAAGAACTTTTAATGAGGAACAATGGGTATCGCTTACAGTGACCATTGCCCGACGTGCAGGAAACCGCTGGCCGGAAAGTCATCTTGCGATTGCGAATCTGCCCCGGGTGGCAGCCTCGCTCAAGGGACTTCCGGATGTTTACATCACCTAGAACCGCTTCTACGGGCGACGGCTGATTGCCAATCTGGCACAAGCCAACGCCCTGTTTGCCGATCTCGATTATTACCGCGTCGCTGCCCTTGCCGACCACGATCCGCTCTCGATGTATCTTCTTGCCTGTCAGCACCTCAGCGATGCCAGCCCTCGCCCGGTGGTGATGACAAGATCCGCCGGGCGAGGGCTGGCGTTGGTCTGGCTGCACAGTCCCGTCCCCCGTGCTGCCCTGCCCCGCTGGAATGCGTGCCAGAAACATCTCTATGAAACCCTGAAGCCTCTCGGAGCCGAGTGCAAGGCCCTGGACGCGGCGCGTGTGTTGCGGATGGTCGGAACCCGCAACACACGCGCCGCCAATGCCCCTGTGGCGTGCCTTGAAACGCGAACGCAGGCCTATTGGAAGTTTGATGTGCTCGCACATGAGATCCTGCCCCGCACTACCCGCCGCAACAGTTCACCGCTGCAACCCTGTGGGAAGGGCGACTGACCGAACTGCAAGCCCTCCGCAAACACCGCCATCTGTCGGGGCAATTGCCGCCCGGACAACGGGACAACTGGCTGTTCCTGGCAGCAGTTGCCATCATCTGGATTGCGCCCCCTTCTACCCTGCGCCGCGAGATTCACGGCATGGCCGAAGTCTTTGCCGGATGGCGGGACAGCGAGACCAGGAGCCGGATGAAAAGCGTGATTGACTAGGCAATGCGGGCCGTGAAGGGCGAGAAGGTGGAATGGAACGGCACGATGGTCGATGCCCGCTACCATTCCCGTGACGAGACGATCGTCAACTGGCTGGGCATTACCGAAGAAGAAATGCAGGTGCTGGGGTTCAAGCATCGGCGTTGCATAAGAGAGAATGATTTAAGCAAAGCAAGGAAGCTGGTGATGCTGGAGATAGTAGATCAACAATCGCACGGACACTCTCAACATCTCCGCTGATTTGGAATAGCACAGGGTCTTGCGATGCAAGCGTGCTAAGTAGTGGCGCAATCGGCAATTTTCTCCTTCCACTCGGGTCATCGCCGTTTTGCTCACGAGATGGTCGGCGTTATCAATGAAGCAGGGATACACCTTGTAGCCATCGGTGATGTACAAGAAACAGGCCCAGCCTTGAATCGTCTGCCAGAGCTGTCGAAACGTCTCTTGAGAGCGGTCACCCAGGACAAACTTGAGAATACCGGGTCGCTTTGTATTCACGACAGTCCAGAGCCAAACTTTGTTTTTTTAGCCCCGACAAAGGTTTGGAGTTCGTCGAGTTGAGCGGTTTCTGGAATCTCATAGTTTTCGTCTGAGATAGCCGCTTCTGCTTGGCGCACCCAGTTGATGACGCTGTTGTGGTTGATGCCAGTGACCCGCTCAATCCCTCGAAAGCCCATGCCATTGAGCGACATCTTCACACAGAGGTCTTTGACATCAGCGCTATAGCCCTGCGGCGTTGGGTTCTGCCGAAATTGGCGATGGCAGTCTCGGCAGAGATAGCTTTGTTTACCGTGGCGATGTCCATTCTTCACGATTTTGTCACTGGCGCAGCGAGGGCAGTTCATGGCTCAGTCCCACATCATCATTCCCTAGTATGCAACACCCAAGCATCTGGTCACAGATGCGATCGCACGGAAGCGCAAACAGGCGAAAGACCGGGAGTCTGTCACCCGGAAGCGTCGCAGTACCGGAATGCGGACACGGGAGAACTACCGGCAGGAAGCCATTGAAAGACGTAAGAAAGCCTTGGCATTACGCCAGCAAGGGATGACTTGGCAACAGGTGGCAGAAGTGCTGGGTATGACTGCTGATGCGGCACGTATGCTGATCAAAAGACAGAACCGAACGAGTCTGTCGCGTTGTATGGTGGCGTAGCCTTCCCCGATTCTCTGCGTGTTGTCATAACTACTGCTCAAAGTGTTTCTTTTCATCTTCCTTTAAAAAATATTTTTATAAAATTTTTTGCTGTTGTTTGTATCCCTGTGGAGTTGTGGATAACGCTCGCTTGTATGTGCCTGGGGATGTGAACGGCGCAGGTTTGCGAGCGTTATCCAAGGAGCTGTGGTAAACGGGGGTAACGCCTGACAGCGCTTTGGGTACGGCTTGCACAATGCGGCATTATCCCCGTTTTCCATCAGTTGCGGCAAATCCACAGGCTGTCTTGCCTGGACAGAACCCTTATGGCGAACTGTCAATATTCCCTATCGCTGTTCTCCGTAGTCTCCGAGGTATCAAAAAAGCCAATCGCAGCTATGATACGCACACTTGCTGGAGAATCGCAAAAATGGCGCTATGGTTGGCACGTGCTGGAAAGTACGGTGAGCATGAACAGATCTTTTTGAAAGAAGGGTTTACAAGCATTGCTTGGGAAGGCTCCTTCCAAGAGATTGATCTGTCGGAAACGACGCGGGAACAGTTGCGCGATACCCTGGAGCATTGTTATCCCAACGAAAAACGAGGCACCCTTAAAAATTGGCTGGGACAGATTGCCATTCCGGCCGTGGTCATGCAGCCTGGGGACCTTGTGGTCATGCCTTACAAGCATCAATCCGCTGTTGCTGTAGGTGAAGTGACAAGCGGTTATCTTTATGATGCTGGTGCCCCTGCCCCCTATCGCCACAAGCGCCTTGTGAAATGGTTGAACCCTGCTGTTCCTCGCAGCCGTTTTGGGCAGGACCTGCTTTACTCCTTCGGGGCGTTCATGACGTTCTGCGAAATCCGCCGCAACAATGCCGAAGCGCGTGTCCGCGACATCCTCAAGAACAAACCCGATGCCCCGTCATTGGACGGTACCTCTGAAATTGCTGTCCCAGACGCAGAAGAGGCGTTCAGCAACCTTACCCAGACCGCTTCAGATCAGTTGATTGGATACATCGAGAAGCACTTCAAGGGGGACAGGTTGGAAGTGCTGGTGGAGGAACTTTTCAAAGCCCAGGGCTACTTTACCTACCGCAGCCCGCGTGGGGCTGACCGGGGTGTGGATGTGCTGGCAGCAAAGGGGGCAATCGGGTTTGAGTCACCAAAAATCTGTATCCAGGTCAAGTCTGGTGGTCTTGTTGAACGCAGCGTGATCAGCCAATTGCAGGGGACGATGACCTCGGTTGGGGCCGATTATGGACTGCTCGTTTCTTGGGACGGCTTCAAAAGTACTGTGACCAAAGATGAACGGCAGAGCAGGTTCTTCCAAATCCGGCTATGGGACCGGGATGATTTGCTTGAGCAGGTCCAGCTTTATTACGACCGTTTCAGTGATGAATTGAAAGCGGACTTGCCCTTGAAGCGTCTCTGGGTCTTGGCCACAGGCGAGTGATTGTCCTGGCAATCCTGCCCCTCCCCTTTTCGGTCCAGCCTGTAGCATCCTGCATGTGACCCAGCTTGCACACCAGTGTCGCGGCTGATGGTGTTGTGTGCCCTCCCGCAAACGCCCCTTGCAATCCTGCTGCGGGTGTGACTTTCTCCTGTCGTCAATCTAGGGAATTCCCTTTTTGCACTTACCGTCAATCGGTTGCTGTTTTGATGTTTCAGGAGGATTGCCATGAGTCGCTTACAGGTGGTTGCATTGGATGACAGGTATGAAGTTTTTGTCGGTTGGGACACGCCGCTCTGCACCTTTTTCGCCCAGGTTTTTGATCTGAGCATCGCAGAGGCAGAGACGGCGGATGAAGAGGCGGACCCTGTGGTGCTATAGCTTGGAGGGAGTTTCAGTGAAGTGCCAACTGTGCAGGCGTTGCAGGAAGGCCTTGCCACCTATGCCACCATTCCAGCGGGCGTTGTCGCAGAACTGGAACGGGAGCAAGCGGCAGCCGGAGACCCGTCGCCCTTGCAACAGCAAATCCACTCTTTGTTCACCCCAGTGGCGAGATGAATTAAACCCTGCACACGAGGACAGCCTTTCCGGTTGTCTTCGTGCTGCTGTTCACGCCATGTGACGGTCAGTATTTACTTTTCTGTTTATAAAAAGGGGTAGATGTAGCGAAGCTGCGTTCAGCCGCCATGCGATCCCTGTAACGCTTATGCTTCAAAGGTTGTTGTGATTTAGTTTTGATGTACTAGAACAACTTGTTTCCATGATTTTTCCAATGTCCCAAAGTTAGACATAGAAATAATTGCGGCAATCTCGTGGCGGTTCGCCGCAGCTTCGCTACATTTACGCCTTCTAATGAGCTGGCAAGAATCTCCAGACCCCAACCTGTTTCCAACCGATCAGAAGTAGTCTAACAAAAAAGAAGTTGTGACAAGAGACGGTATTGATGCTCCTTGAAGGGAGTAAGTTTCACGAAATTGACAACCCCAACTGCGGCAGAGGTAGTTCTGAACCCCATTGCGTCGTTCGTTCTTGACAGTTTGGTTGGATTGACAGTGGAAACATTGCATCATACTTCTATTGTGCAACGCCACTTAATCCAAACTCTATGATCTTAAGGCTCATTAGGTATCCATTCAGCAGGAATCAGGGCATTTCCATTTCGCCAACGTTCCACTACGGCTCCTTGGTACCAATCTTCTGCAATGTCAGCGTGCTCAGTAATGATGACTTGAAAGCCAGAATGGAGTCCATTTACGACATCACGTACCAGTTCAAACATTCGGATAACTGCTACTCGGTCTTCGTCTTCAAGCTCTATCAACGAGCTTTCAATATTTTGTTCTGCTGGATAGTACACCTGTGATGGTTGATCTAAAAACAGAAAACGCGGAACTGGCCTCAATTTCTGTACAAACCATGAATGCAAAGCAAGATGAGCTATCAGGTGACAGCCTACCCAATTGGCTCCACTCCCCATGTTATCCATCCGGATTGGGCCATTATTCGTGTCTGCCACTACTTGCAGATACCTAAGGTCTAGGCGAAATGGGTTTCCCCCATGCTCCAACTCAAGTCGTTCCGCCCATGCAGTCAGGTTCCTAGAGATAACAGAAAGGATTGAATCCAAACGCTCCTGAATGTTTTCGTCACTAAGTTCTGTCTCTAATTGCTCGATCTCGCGTTGGAGTTCTGAAATTTCAGCTCGCAAATCGGAGTTATCAGCAACTTGCGGCAGGGTTTCGAGAAATAGGCTGATACGCCCAAGAACATAAGCTCGGCGAGTAGCACTGTCTCGTAGTTGAGTGAGGCGGTCGTCTGCGCGCCGCAAAGCATCAAGTGCTGTCCGATTTTCTTGCAAAAGTCTTTTCGTTTCGTTGATCCTTTGCTCTTGCTCAAGTATTAATGCCTCTAATCCTGGTGTGTGCCTAGTGACTCTTTCAAGCTGTTCCGATGCACGCTGCATCTCTACTTCCAAAGTTCCAGACGATGGAAGATCAGTTGTAGGTTGGTTACACAAGGGACAACATGGTTCCTCTGAATTAGCGAAGAGCCTCAAGCTAGTTAGGCGAGAGACTTGCTCATGTGTTTCTCGGACGAAGCCATTTTCATCAGATAACAGTGTCTGCATAGCTTCCAATTCATCTTGATGGCGAGCAAGTTGATGTCGTAAAGATGCACGCTCATCACTTAGCCTTAGAAGTTCTGTCTGGTCAGGACTTTCTTCATAACGAATAAGTTGCTCCTCTGGCGAGGCATTTACCGCTACACGTAGTATTTCAACAGCCGCATCCCAGGACTCTGGAGTTTCATCTTGAGCTAAGAGCCCGGCATTGCGCCCCTCCGCAAGCAGAGCTGCTGCTTCGTTAAGGCCACCACTTGCTAAAGTTTCAAGCCGAGCTAATGTACGTTCTCGATCCCTTAGAGAACGCTGCAACTCTCTAAGTCTTGCTTTACCTGCAACAAAGTTATCGTCTACTGCACCTAGAAAATAGGGCAAAGTGTCTTTAATAGCCTGTGCAACCCAGTTGTCACTTTGACTATGGAACAAAAAATCTGGTTGACTAATTTCATTTTGGGGTTGGAACACAAATGCGAGTGCATGTCGTAACGTTGTAGTTAGAGGATTTCGGGTTTGTCCTTCAGGGGGTTCATGTACACTGAGATTAATACCGACAATACTTTTTAGTCGTTCAATAACAGCATCGATATTAGTTGTTGCAGAAAGTTCATCCGCGTTGGGGATGATTAATGTTGAACCCACAGTGTAGTAAGCGCCTGAATTGCTTGTTCGACCACGGTCTGGCGCACGTCGGGCGATAAAATGTTCCGCCGAGCCGTCAGTAATCCGTAATGCATACCAACTGACACTATTCCGAATAACGCCTGCTGGAACTCCACAAGATGAGCTGCCAAGACAATAGTCAACTATGCTAACCAAAGCGGATTTCCCGGTCTTAGAGTCCCCGGTGATTATGTTCATTTCTCCAGGACGAAATGATAGCAGGCGACGCTCACCCCGTAACGAATACAGGACAATATCAAGAATCTGAATACTCAAGGCATGACCCCCAAGAGAGTCATAACAGTTGTGTAATCACCGGAGGATGCAAACCACCTACCTACAAACTTTGCTTTCGTCATGCAATCTTGAACCTCGTCAGAAGACTCTCTCAAAAAACGCGCCATTGAGCGTGGTCTTGGTGCAGCCACAATTCGAGATGAGGATATATTAAACATCTGACCATTGGCACCAAACAGCACGCCTTCCTTGATAAGGGGGACTAATGCTGTTGCTCGTTCCGCGAAGCGAACATGAACTTGTGGCTTCTCTCCAAGCCATGCGGGCAATGATGTGCTGATAGCTCTTGGCAAACTCTCCCGTGTGGACTTATGTAAGACTATGGGCATAGTAACGAACGATAGTGGATAAGGAATTCCCTGTGCATCGATACTGCCGTACCCTTCAGCGCAAGACCAAATAAGTGCTGCAAGGAATGCTGGGTTAAGAAGTCGAGCTTGCTCGATGGGTCTATCCGCCCACGATGCAATGGTCATGAGATCCCCTGCGGTTCAAGAACTTGCTGTAGACGGTTCATAAACTCGGGGTGCCATCCAACCTTAAGCCTGTCAGACAAGATGTGAAATGACCCCCTTGTCATGCTTGGGTGCTGAACCTGAGGGCGAATTGGATAGCAGCTTTTTTCCACCCAAGCGTAGATCTCGTGAGCTGCTGCTCGCTTTGCATCCTCAGCTACATCATCCCCTACTTCATCGGCAACTCGGTCAAACTGAAGTTCCCACTCCTCTCGTAGAAGTTTCTCGTAACTATCAAGTTCACCAATTAGGAGAAGATCTTCTCGTACCCATCGTGAGCGTTGCTCGAAGGCACGATAATAGTCTCGAATCGCGGCAAGAATACGTCGATTTCCAATACCTGCAAGCTTCACCTGTCGGACAAACATCCTATCTTCATAAGCAGCAGAATCAACTTCAGTTTCCAGAATATCCTGATCCACAGGAAGAGCATCAGATTTGAATTGCTCCCGCAAGTCATTAATTGCACTTTCAATCTCGTTGCTGAGAATTGGGGGCATAGCTGGAGCAATCATTTGTCCAATTGCTCTTCTGTACCACCAACCCTCAAGTCTCGTAAGAAAGGAGTCAAGGTGATTACGTCGCACTACTAAACGAGCCTCAATACGTAAGGCTTCGCTGACATCACTAATGCTTGGGGCGTTGGGAAGTATCGTAATAGAACTGACTAACTTTGCTTGATCGCCAGGTAAGAGATTTCGGAATAGACTATAAGCTGGCGCATTCGTTTGGTTTGTGGATGTACTCGCTGTTATCTGCAACTGCCTAAGAGCTTCATCTTCGTTGCGATTCTCAAACATCAGGTAGCTAGCCGAGGAATTTCCACCAACACTGCTTGTGGTAACTAGGTATAGCCGAGCATCTTTGGGAATAGTGCCATTTGCACGTCCTTCCATCCAAATACGAAAACTTTTCCAGAGATCAGTGCTCGCATCAGTCAAATTCGCTGATCGCTCGCGATGGTGTTTCAGTTGCAATAGCTCAAGAGCAGAACCGTCTTGCTCAAAGACAACGTCGTCAAGTGTCTCAAGGTAAACCGCAAAAACTTCATCTTTTGCAAGCCGTTTAAGAGATGACAAAAGAGCTAAACGCACCTGATATAGATACCCAAGTGCAGCGTCTGTGGCGGAGAAGTCCGAATGTGCAGTCACTAGTACCCCCCTCTTGTCTAGAGGTACGTATGGGTATAGCAAACACTCCTATAGTTCTCTAGACATCCCATTGCTTACCTCTCCTACACAAGTCATTTTAGCGTTGGTTGTATTGCCAAACAAGGCGTAAAGGTAACGAAGCTGCATTCAAGTGCCACTCGACAGTTAGAAGCTATACCCTGCAAGAGTTTTAGAAAGATTTTCGTGATTTTGCCTCAACATATTAAGAAATACCCATTTACAGGCAAGTTTTTACACGAAAAAGGCGTGAAAGGCTGATTCTACTGTTAAACTTCTAAGCAACTCAGCTATCATTTATGGGCAAGTTTCAAATTTCGAGTTTTTTTGCTGGATTCATTGCACTGAAGCATTACAGCGATCTCGTGGCATTTGAATGCAGCTTCGCTACCTTTACCAGGTTTTTGCGACACAACCGTTTGGTTTACATAGTTGGAGAAGAAGAAAATTCCTGGTTTGTCGTCATGACTTGCCCTTGTGGTTGTAGATCAAAAGTCCACATGAGTTTACTTCCAAGTGATTATTCGGTATGGCAACTAAAAGAGCACAATAACTGCACCATCACGCTAACTCCTTCAGTTTGGAGAACTAAGGGGTGTCGCAGCCACTTTTTCTTACGTAAAGGGTTAGTCGATTGGTGCCAATAGGTCAAAGCTTGAAGAAACGCAACTATAGATTCTGCATTCCCCGACATGGTTGTTTGACCTCTATTCAATGCGGGGGATAACAAATTGGTTGAGATTTTGGGCAGCATCAATCTCTCCAGCAAGAAGGTATCTTTTTGCTATCTCAGTTAAAGCAGCAACTTTTTCAGATTTATCTGCTGAACGGGAAGTTAGTATTTCAACCGTTCTTTTTGATCCGTCAGTCTGCTTCTGCTCTATTTGCTTTAAAGCAATTTCTTTCAGTGCTTTAACCTCAATATTTGGATGTGCTTTGCTACTGAATAAATAGTCTAAGGTAGCTGGTATTTTGTTGACTTTCCCATATTTCACCATCTGTTGAGCAATAAGAGACCAGCCCTGTACTTTAATATCAGCATCAGCAGGCTCCTTAATTTGATCAATACTAAAAAGCATTGAGTGTTCTAGAAGATTTTCAGATGCCTCTCTATAAAGACTGGAAAAACTAGTAGGGTCAGTATTTGGTTCTGATTCTTTAGCTTCTGACTCTTTAGCTTCTAAGACACTCTGTGTCTCTATAAACTGACAAGCGATTTTAGCTAATGCAGTAACTTTAACGTTTCCATTACCAGGTTTGGAAATGATGTTGTAATGAATGATATTAGATGCATCGTTTACTTTTTCAGCCTTTAAATAAGCACAAGCAGTTAATGTGTCCATTTCCAACCCGCTTAAAGAATATTCAGCATATTCCAAAAGCTTCAAACGGACATTTTCGCTAAAACCCTCTAAAGATTGCTTTATTTCATTAAGATTACTACAGGTATCAATGTTTCTTGTTGCAGTAGAAATAAGAGATTCTATCTCAGCAGAAATTTTCTTCTCTTTATTCGAGGCTTTATAATAATTGTTTTGTTCGAGTAGACTTGACGAAGTGATTTCGGGAACTCTTTCTATTAAAGACTCTGATGCTAGTGGTAATAATTTGCTTTTGTCATTCCCAGTATTGAGTACAGTTTTTGCAAGTTCAATGTAATCACTGTTTAGTTGAGCTTCATAATCTTGTGTTTGATCAGAATCAAAAGCTCCTCCGACAGCACTTTTTATTTTCCCCCAGAAATTCTTTTTTGATTGTTCTTCACGCGCTGCCTGTTTGGCTCTAGCTTTGGACAGATTTAGTTGAGTATTTGAAGCTTTCTCTAAAGCCTCTTTAATTACGCTGCTAGTTGAGTCCTTCCAGTTACCGTCACTCTCAATTTTTATTCCTAATTCTTTAAGCTCTGGTTCTAGAGAACTTAATTCTTCCTTTAATTTGGATAATTTAGCTGATGCTTCTGCCTCTTTTCTCCGCTCTACTTTTTCTTGTTCCTTTAGTTCCTCTATGGACTTAGAAATTTGCTCCATAGCTGCTGAGAAACTCAACTCCTGTGAGACGAAGAAAGGGTTTTGTGGAGAATTATTTAATGCGTTCATTAGCTATGCTGTCTCCAAAATTATTTACAGAATTTAGTCATACATAAGGCTTGCCTTAAATAGTGTTATAAGCTCTCCAAGCACTGAGCTTACAATCTTTAAGGCGAGAGAACAAATTACTCCATCCTACAGCTCCACCTATTACCCCTACTATGGGAAGCCCATTCCTGGGGTACCTAGAAGCTCACCTAGATAAGGAAGATGTCCTGGTAGTGCCTGTAATGTAAAGTAGAGACGGTTACTATTAACAAATTCCCCATTGATTCGCCAACCAACACGATCTCCAAGTAAGCATTCTTTTTCTGCTTCAACATTGCTTTCTAGGCTCTGCCAAATTCGTTGCTGAGTACTGAAGCTAAAAAGACTATTGCTATATTTTGCCCAAAGGTGATCAACAATACCTAAATCTTGACAGGAGAAGGTCTTGATGCTCTCTGAACCAAGATATCCGGCATTAGTCCCGTAATGAACAACTTGATTCATAAGCTCTCTTGTTCGTTTGTTAGCTTCCTCCCATCTTTTATCCTTCAATAAATCTTCTAATGATTTGTAATCTACTTTTCTGTCGGAGTTAGGAGCTTCAAAATTTTCTTTCACCATAGTTCGATCTTTGAACCGAAACATTACATGATTCAGTTGTTTGTATTCAATAAAACTTTTTGAAGTTTGAAGAGCAATTGCTTCAAATTGAATTTATACAATTGCTCTTCAAAATGAGTTTGAGAATGTTTAAAGGAGATATCAGCCTACAGCTCTATGATTCTTAATTCGGATGTAAGGCTGAAAAGTGTTGGGAGTAGAAACTCTCTCTCCTGCAACTAGTTCTCCTCTGTGATAAACCGCAACTCCCATCTGGGCTTCTATTCCATCTGTATTCCAAAGAGAATGTCGCTCACCTGTAGTGATGATGTGAGCAAGAATGGATAGGATGCGATCAACAGAGATGTACTGGGTAATTTGCGGCGCGTATTGAGCAGCCTTCTGGGTTAGCTCGTTATAGGACTCATAAGCAAATCCTTCAAGGTATGCCAATAAAGGCGACGGATTTTCAGTTGCTACAGATGTCGCAGCAGCAGCTGCAAGTTCTAAATACTCAGAATGACTGAACTCTTTTCCAAAAGTGACCATCCAGTCACCTTGCCTCAAAGCACGCTCTACCTCAGGTCTATCAGTGTCGTGTCCCCAATTTTCAGAGTTTGTTGGGTCAATACGCCGTCCTGCTTCTCTGACTACGCTATTCGGATTGAATGGATCAATCGCCCGCCCTGTTTGTCGTACTTCACTGTTGCGGTTAGTCGGGTCAACTGCTCGTCCTACTTTTCTAGCGGCTTTTCCAATATCGTCGAAAACACTCATAATGCCTTGTTTTTAGTATGTTGTTCTCTTGGTTGATGCCCCTAGTAATCAAACACCATCTTGAACAAATCGCTCCAAAGATGGATGACTAACAGTCTAGTCTTTCTAAACCTGCTCAAACTGAAATCTATAGAATTGCTTTATATTCGAATTTTTAGTGAGTTTTAACCGTAATGGGGGTATGGCAACGATTCGTGTAAAAATGAGCCATTTGCCCCAGAGGGGTATAAATCACTATCAGCCTTGCTAATGAAAGGCTTGATTCATCGGCTTTGCTAATCGCCTTGTAAGGCTTGATTAGTTGCGTGGGGCGCAGAAGTGCCACGGTAGAATCGGTCTTTTAACCTGCTCAAGGTTTGAAGATTACGCATGTATTACAGTACTTTTGCTCGTCACTAGTCCAAAACGAGTCCAACCCATGTGTAGTATGCTCTGGGGCTAGTTCAGTAGAACTTATCAAAGCGAACCTGCTACTCTCCTCTTTGCTGCATGTGAGGAGCGAACAAGATGCCTAGCCTTCAAGATATGGCGTATCCCCGTTTGAAGCACAATGTGACAGACAAAGAGTTAGCAACCATCTACACCCCAACCCTTGAGGAATTGAGTCTGGCAGAACAAGCCACAAAAGGCAGTAGTGCCAAACTGGGCTTCCTGATTCTGCTGAAAACTTTTCAACGCCTGGGTTATGGTCTTCCCCTTGCCAGCGTACCAACGACAATTACTCGACATATTGCTGCCACTGCTCAAGTAGCGACCGCGTCTATCGACCTGGCAAGGTATGACCGTTCTGGTAGCAAGATTCGGCATCTAGCTGTCATTCGCGACTATCTGCAACTGCAACCATTTAGTGGTATCGCTCAGCAAGTTACCGTGGCAGCGATGGAAACGGCTGCCATGACCAAACATGATCTGGTTGATTTGATTAACATTGCGCTTGAAGTCTTGGTGCAGCAACGGTTTGAGTTGCCAGCGTTCAGTCGGCTACTGCGGCTCGCGCACAAAGCCCGAAGCACCATCACAAGCCAATTCCATCAGAAAATTACACAGTCCCTCAGTGACATCGAACGCCAGCAGATCGATAGCCTGTTTCAAGCCGAGGCAGAAACGGGCACAACGCCCTGGCATGAGGTCAAGCGAGACTCTAGCAAACCAACCATCACCCAGCTCAAAAAGCTGGTGGAACGCTTACGTTGGTTGGCAAAGTTGCAACTGGGCACCACTGCACTCAAACAGTTGCCAGAAGTCAAACGTAAGCATTTTGCAGCGGAAGCCAAGGTCTTAGATGCACCCCACATGAAGCAAATGAGTCCACTGAAGCGGTACACCCTGGCAGTAGCGCTCCTTGAGGCTCAATATGCTCAAACGCTGGATGACTTAGCAGCGATGTTCATCCGCCAAATCCAACAGATGCATGCTCGGGGCAAACAGGCGTTAGCTGTGCTGCGTCAAGAGACTCAAGCCCGCACGGATGAATTGATCGCGACGCTCCGAGAGGTGGTGTTAGCGTTTCAAAGTGACGGTGAGATCGCTCAACGGTTTGCAGCGATTGAGACGGTCGTTGGCAATCAGGGGCAACCCCTACTGGCAGCCTGTGATGCCCATCTTGCTTATGTTGGTAACAACTACTTTCCACTCCTCCAAACTTTTTATAAAAGTCAACGCACCGTTTTATTTCGGCTACTGGAGATCCTGCCACTGCGTTCGAGTACTCAGGATCGCTCGCTGCTCGAAGCGATCCAGTTTATGGTGCAGCATCGGCGTAGTCGTCATCCGACAGTTTCGGTTGTCCAGCTTGAACATCCTGGTACCGAGGCGGAACGTCACATGCCCCAACTTGAGCTGGGTTGGGTGCCTCAGAAGTGGTGGTACTTGGTGTGTGGACAACGCAAACGTACACCCCATCCAGCTACCATTCACCGCCGCCAATTGGAAGTGTGCGTGTTTTCGCACCTGCTGCTGGGGCTGAAATCTGGAGACCTTTACATTGAGGGCAGTGGCGAGTTTGGCGACTACGGACAGCAACTCATCTCCTGGGAGGAATACCAGGAAACAGTGACAGAGTATGGCAAGCAAATCGGTTTGCCCACTGAGCCTGCTGCTTTCGTGACACATGTCCAGCAATGGTTGAAGACCACTGCTCAAGCAACGGATCAGGGCTTTCCCCAGAATGCTGAGGTGAACTACCAGCAGGATCGCCTAGTGATTCGTAAACCGAAGGCAAAGGTGGTGCCAGGGGCAGCTACACTCAAAGCCCTGATTGCTCAACGGATCACGCCCATCAATTTGCTGGATGTTCTGGCAGACACGGAACTTTGGCTCCATTGGACACGGTTCTTCAAACCTAAGTCTGGGCATGATACGAAGCTGGACAATCCCGCTGCACGTTACCTGGCAAGTACATTCTGCTATGGCTGTAATTTAGGTCCCTCGCAAGCGGCTCGGTCGCTGAAAGGCTTTGACCGGAGACAGGTCGCCTATGCCCACCAGCGTCACATTGACCCAGAGAAGCTCCAGTCCGCGAATGCCATCATCATCAATGCCTACAACCGCTTTAGCCTGCCGAAACTATGGGGTGATGGCAAGCGTGCCTCCGTCGATGGCACAAAGTGGGACATCTATGAGGACAACTTGCTGGCGGAGTATCACATTCGCTATGGCGGGTATGGCGGTATTGGGTACTATCATGTCTCTGATACGTACATCGCCCTCTTTAGCCATTTCATTCCCTGTGGGGTCTGGGAAGCCGTCTATCTACTTGATGGTTTGCTCAAAAATACATCTGAGATTCAACCGGATACGATTCATGGAGACACTCAAGCCCAAAGTGCCGCGGTGTTTGCGCTGACGTATTTGCTGAGCATTCGGCTGATGCCACGCATGCGCAATTGGCAAGACTTAACGCTCTACCGCCCCACCCATGCTACTCGTTACTTGCATATTGACGGGTTGCTCTCTGAAACAGTGCATTGGGAGTTGATTGAGACGCACTTACCCGATCTATTGCGGGTGGCGTTGTCGATTAAGGCTGGTAAAATTGCCGCTTCAACGATTTTACGAAAGCTGGGCACAAACAGCAGCCATAACAAGCTGTATCAGGCATTTCATGCGTTAGGTTGTGCCGTTCGCACCGGGTTTCTGTTGCAGTACATTCAGGATGCCGCTTTACGCGCTACCATCCATGCGGCCACCAATAAGAGTGAGGCGTTTAATGGGTTTGCTCAGTGGTTGTCGTTTGGCGGCGAGGGGGTAATCGCCACCAATAATCGAGAGGAGCAACGCAAGATCATCAAGTACAACCATCTAATCGCCAACTGTCTGATTTTCTACAATGTCTTTGAGCTGAGCCGTATTCTCCAGGAGCTCGCGCAGGCAGGCTACCCACTGGAGCCAGAGGCAATCGCTGCTATCCGGCATTCCTTCTGGCTTCCAAGCCTCTTGTCACCCCCTGAACCTAAATACGCCATTAATCCTACAATGCAAGATAAGGTAAATAATTTCCAATTGGGATAGCTCACAATCTCTGACTCCTGAAGAAATCCGTCAATTTATCTCTTGTAGAATACTAAACCTTCTGCGTGATAAAGGGATTTAGAATTGAATAGAAGAATCGTCATCTTGTCTTGCCATACTGAACTTAACTTCAAACTGGCGAAGACGCCAATCAAGTTCCAACGGTTCACCGGACTAAGCGTTTAAGAGTTGAACCAACTTGCTGCTGAAGTGGAACCAATCTGGAAAGCATCAGAGCAATTACGTTTGACTAGCCGTGCTCCGCAACGAGTCGTGGGTGGTGGACAGCATAAGCTAGAGAGCTTCAAAGACAAGTTGCTGGTACCATTGATGTACTACCGACTATACCTAACGTATGAACTCTTAAGTTGCATGTTTGGAGTACATATGTCGAATCTCGCTCTGTTGATGCATCGGCTATAACCGTTGTTAGCAGAGCATTTGAATCCGCAAGCACCGGCTCTACTGAAACGGCGGATTCGCAAATAGATAGAATTTCAGCAAGCGTATCCAGACCTGAACGAAGTGATGATCGATGCTACGGAGCAGAGCACTCAATGCCGCCATGGCAAAGCAATTCTTACCAACGTAACCCGTTCAATAGGCGAAATCGTACTCCAAATCGCGGGCGATAACTTAGCAGTTGGTAGCAGATTTTCAAACTTAGAGAGTTAAGCGGGATTGCATCCGATGAATTGCTTACTTTAACTTTCAAATTTTGATTTTTCAATGAATTTTTCCGGAAATTCCCAAATAGTCACTGTTGCTTTAAATGTGTTTGATACTATTTATCTCAAGCATTGCAGCCATCAACGTATAGCTAAGGAAAGCAAAGTGACAAACTCCTCCCCCGAAAACAATCAGCCAGAAAAAACTAGCGTTGGAAGAGATCTTAGTGTTGGAAGAGACTTTACACCTGTTGGAAGAGACTATATTCGCTCCACAACCGTCACTTTTTGGTTTTCTTTCTTCATAATCGGTGTTTTGGCTCTAGGAGGATTAGCTTGGGCATTTAATGCTGGATTGATTACAAACTTAGGAAATTCGCAATCGCCACAAATGAGTCCAAAGCCAACACAGCAGTTACCGTCACAGCAATAGTAGAACTAGAGCTCTGCCAAAATGCTTAGAGCATGCATAAATTCGGGTATTGTCATGAGAGTTCTAAGCTTTTTAGCTTAATTCTGTACTCAATTTACGGTTTTTTAACTAGAAGTATGAAAATAGTGGTAATAGCTTGAAGTATTGATATCTGTTGAACGGCAGCTATTTTCGGGCCTCGCGACAACTAGAACCCTTGCTCAAACCTATGCAGAGTGTTCCGATCTCTTCTACGTTTAGCTGTTGCGATCGTAAATTGCAGCTGTCGTCTAATAGATATCAAAGCATCAGCGACTACTCAATTGAAACTGCACTCTAATCACAGGTAGTTTTGCGAGTTTATTGCAATGAAATCCGATAATTCAAAAGATGGAAATCCCGCTTGGATTCCCCAACTTAGCAGTGTCAAACGAGATTTGATACAAGTTGGTCGTGACTATATTCGTAATATCCAGATCAACATTGCAGCAGAAAACTGGATTATGGTTGCTATTCTAGTAGCCCTTCCAATCTTAGGCTCTTATCTTACGGTTAAAACAGCTGGATATGTAGTAAATGAGATTCAGTCGGCTCAAATAGGTCCTGGACGAGGGGTATTGCAACAACAACTCCAGAACCAGTTGCCGTCATTTCTAGAAATCACTCAGTTAGACTTTGAGAGACACGAAAATCTTGGTACGCAGGTAGAACCTGTTATTGCAGCAAGGTTTAAAGCCACTGCCAAATTCAAGGAAGATGCATTTCTCAGGGTTAATGGTGTTGACGATATTCCTTCTAAAAGGCAGGAGAACGTTAATTTCTTAAAATTAGCTAATAGTAAAGGATCGAGCATTGATATTTACGGAGTTCTGAAAACAAAGCGAGTTGCAGATTCTTGGGAAACTCAGTTTGAATTTGAGCACACTCCAACATTTGGAAGATCACGTGATCAATATAACGGGCGAACTGTGCTTCTTGGCTCTGATGAAGAAACCAAATTTCGAGCTGAGGTTGAGGCAGAGGTAAAAGCCGAAAAAGAGGCAGTACTAAATCCTATTCTCAATAAAGCTTCACTGTCAGGCGAACGCTCAAAAACTGAAGGGGAATTACATTCATTCGTACTTACCTTTACTTCTTTCGACAGTTTATCTAAGACCTTTACAGGGGAGATGCAATATCCAGATGCAAAAGCTGTCGTTAAGATAGAAGGCTCAATTATCGAGGACACACAAATCCAATTTAAGTCAACTGAGATTTTGAAGGGGGGAGGCAAAGTAAAAGCGGTGGGTTCTACCTATTCCCTGTCCCTGGTAAATCTTAGCCGAATGGAAGGAAAGCGAGAAAAACTTCAACGATTACCAGAAGCTCTTCTTCCCGACCTTTCTCCATTCGGTCCCAACACAAACGAGGAAGAACCAGTTGTTCTATATCTGAAATAGGGCGCACCCCGCTCAAGGGGTTGTTGAGCGACAATTAAAGGCTCTTGTCCAATTTTGGTGAAGTTGGTGACTCAAGTGCTGTATTTGGCGTTCCCGTAGCAACCGGACTAAAACCAACGCTAAGAACTTGCAGGACTAATTTTAAGCTGTATAACCGTCTCGTTCTAACCCGAAATACCTGATTTCCCGTTCTAGCCAATTGCTGAAAGCCTTGAAAATCAGATGTACTTCTGAACCAAACCTCAGTAGACCGAATCATAAAACTCAGTGATAGTAGAGTTTTCAGCCTTAACGTTGGTTTTAGTCCGGTTGCTGATGTTGTTGGCGAATAGCGTTGAGAAGGCTGAAAGGCTGATTCTACCGTTACTTATGTAGTATGGACGTGACAAAGGGTGAACCCAGTGTTGCGCCGCGAAATTTCCTCCTACGATCAAGTAGTCCTGATGAGTTTTAGGGGGAAACAACTATGTCGTTGCATCCTCGTCCAATTGACCCGATTCCTGAAGCCACTGCTCGCGTCGCTCGTCAAGCTTTCCCGAAGGGTAACCGCTACATTCTGCTGCGTGATGAGTTAGGCACCATTTACACTGATGTTGAATTTGCTCCCCTGTTTTCAGTTCACGGACAATCCGCGCTCAGTCCCTGGCGGCTAGCTCTCATCTGTGTGATGCAGTTTTTAGAGGATTTGACTGACCGCCAAGCTGCCGATGCGGTTCGCAGTCGCATTGATTGGAAGTATCTGTTGAGTTTGGATTTAGGCGACCCGGGTTTTGATTTTTCGGTGCTATCGGAGTTTCGCAATCGCATCATTGCAGGTCACCTCGAACAACGACTGCTCGATCAGTTGTTGGAACAATGCAAGCAAAAAGGATGGATTAAGGAGCGAGGCAAGCAGCGTACCGATTCAACTCATGTTCTGGCTGCCATTCGGACGTTGAACCGACTCGAGAGCATCGGGGAAACGCTCAGAGCTGCCCTCAATGCGGTTGCAACAGTCGAACCCGAGTGGCTGAAGGGCTGGGTGTCCTCCGCTTGGTTCGAGCGCTATGGACGACCCGTCGAAGAGTACCGCTTGCCCAAAGGCAAGGAAGCTCGTCAGACCTATGCCGAGACGATCGGGGCTGATGGGATGGATTTGTTAGAGCAGGTTTGGTCAGAAGCAGCCCCACCGTACTTACGAGAAATTCCAGCCGTAGACCATTTGCGTCAGACCTGGATTGGTCAGTTTTGGGTCGATAACGGTCACTTGCGCCTGCGCGATGCTAAAGATTTACCGCCTGTAGGAAAACGGTCTAACTCTCCGTATGACCCAGAGGCGCGCTATGGCAACAAGCGCTCTACCACGTGGACGGGGTATAAAGTGCATCTCACAGAAACCTGCGATGCAGACGCGATGCATCTAGTCACTCATGTGATCACGTCCACTGCGAATGTACCGGACATTGAGCAGACTGAACCAATTCACCAAGCTCTCAAAGCAAAACGATTGTTGCCTAGAGAACATCTAGTTGATGCAGGTTATGTTGATACTGGATTATTCATGACAAGCCGCAAAACCGATGGCATCGAATTAATGGGTCCGATGCGACCGAACGGCAGTTGGCAAGCAAAGGAAGCCGATGCCTATGATTTGAGCCAATTTCACATTAACTGGAATACCAAAAAAGTGACTTGTCCTCAAGGCAAAAAAAGTAAGAGTTGGACTCCAACGAAGGATGCATGGGGCAATGCAGTAATTTATGTCAAGTTTTCCCGAACGCATTGCCGCTTGTGCCAGTATCGAACCCATTGTACCCGTTGTGCAACAGAGCCTCGTAGTTTGACCTTGCGACCGAAAGCGGCACATCAACTGCTGCACTCGATGCGACACCAGCAGAAAACTCTCGAATGGCAGCAGCAATATCACCAGCGGGCAGGGGTAGAAGGGACATTATCTCAAGGAATCGAATGCTTTGGATTGCGTCGAACTCGATACATTGGGCTGGCGAAAACACATCTTCAACATGTTCTCACGGGTATTGCTATGAATATCACAAGAATTACATCTTGGTTGACGGGAATTCCTCATGTTCACACTCGTATTTCTCGCTTTGCTACGTTAGCAGATGATTCATCTTTGTGTTCAGTCCCAAACTTGCTGTAGCACGTTCGCCAACAGCATCGGTTGCTATAGAAACGCTGGCGAGAAATTGTTGGGCTAAATCTTGCCCTATAGGCTGGGTGTCAGGACTTCTCAGAAAAAGAGCGCTTAATTTTGCCTTTGCTCCCTTAAGTTGATAACAGCCTCAGAACTCACTGAATTTGTCCAACTTTGAGAAAATGGAATCAGGTCAGAACACAAGTCTTGCACCAGTTGAGGAGAGAAGAATGCAGTGTCAAGCAGTCATGTTAGGGTTTGCCATTGGTTGTACCGTCACTTTACCAGTAGGTCTTTTTGCCACTACACCTCTAGCAGCTCAGCCTGCATCAGGAGGCCAGCAGATCCCAGTAGAGGCACAACTAACTTCGCACCAAAAACAACTGCTGAAAGCGGTAGGACTTAAAATTGCAGTTCCTACTTATGTTCCTCGTGGATTTACTTTAGATAAGGTAGTCGCCCAAGTGGATCGACAATCTAGGATTGGTGGTATGGGCTACACGGTCTTCTATCGTCGATACGACAGCGACTCTAACAAAGACTTCTGCTTTGCGATCGAAGCGACTAATGGTGGGATCGGAGATCTTCCAGAGGGGAGCCGCAGTTTTCCGATCAACTCGCCGACGTTTGGGAAGAGCAGCCTAGAATATGGCAAGTATGGTGGAGCAAAAAGCCCTACTTACCTATCTAGCTGGTTAGGTGAGGAAAAAGGACCTTTCTATCGGTTTGTGGGAGCAGGAGTACTTCCAGGTTTATCAACTTGCAGCAATATCAGTGCCCAAGAGGCCATTCGAGTCACCCAGTCTCTTCGCTACCAAAACTAATAAGATTTGAGAGTCTAATCATCTCGACATACTTCTATTGGCGGTCCCCTAGCTTTCGTCTTGCAAGACGAGGCAAAGGCTCGGGAGCTTTTGAACGATGGCGGTAGTGGCGCTCACAAGATAGAGCAAACGTGCTTTGGTAGCATAGCCGGATGCTATGAGTGTGCGGCGATTAAATCCCCAATCGCCTCAAAATACTGATTGGTTACACCACGTGCTGTGGGATGCTTTGTGATCACAAAGAGCGTAGAACCGTCATCACCGTATTGAAATCCTTCACGCACGTGACTGCTAAACCTCACTCCCGCTGCAATGATGTTCCACCACTGCTGATACCAAGCATCGGAACTGTAGAAAACGACGACCCGCGGTTTGTACTCCAAAATTCGCTGCCGGATGTCGTTAGCGCGTTGGGCGGCATAGAACTCTTTGTAAACCTGTCTTTCTCGGAGTTGTAGAAGCTGCGAATAATCAGAATAGAGCCATCTACCAGCGTTTGGTGAAGGCAAGGGCAGCAGTTCCAGGAGGCAAGTTTCTCCGCCCGCTCTCGCTAAGTTCTGTCCCTGGTATCCTCGAATCTGATCGAGCGTCGCTTCCTGCCCTTTTGCTTTCAGTAAACTTCGGATCAATTTTCCCCACGTGGGCTGTATTTTAGGGTGTTGACCGAAGAGGTGGGTCACGCCAATCGCCTCGTGATAGTCGTAAACATCTTCCAGTTCTCTACGCCCACGCCCAGACCAAGCGGTTAACCGTTGACGAACATCATCAATGCTGCCTCCTCCTCCTTCCTCTTTCCCAATAAACCAAAAGTCCCCACGGTAGTTGCCATACCCACGAAATGTGTCGATATAGTTTTGCAGCAAATGGTCGTCAAGCATCTCTGAGCTGAAACGTCCCTCGAACTGAATCTGGACTAGATTACTCAACGGGTACACTCCTCAAACGTTGATTGTTTCGTGAGAACCGAAGGCGACAAGCCGCTGCGGTTTCCTAGTTGCGGATGCTTTCACATGGAATCCGATCCCCATCGCCATCCAGTTTGAAGGGGTCACCGGGAAAGGCGGCGA
>NZ_JCACCM010000048.1:0-2801 GCF_059501405.1 Myxacorys sp. | reverse complement strand
AATGTGAGTAGACTGGCATTCCGGGCACTGCAGAGAATCACCTTATCCATCTCTCTATTATGCAACGCCAATTCTGACCTAAGTACAGGACAAAAGCTTGCAAATGTTTGGAGGGAGGGGGCTTCATGAGAATTACCACATTCAAAGCATGGAACCCCCATGAATCAGATTACTCTAATCCAAAAAACATTGCAGCCTCATCTTGGATAGCACGGAGCCAGGGTAAGTTTTCTAGCCCTGTTCTTGGTCGCCCTGTTTCGGGTTAAGACAGTGAACTTGACTCAACTCGCGGCAGGCTTCATCAATCAGGCCAAACTAGAATCAAACTATAAACGACTGCAACGGTTTTTGGGCAAGTTTGAGTTGGATTACGTCACCCTGGCTCACCTGGTCGTGAGTCTGATGGAGATCCCTCAACCCTGGGTGTTGTCGCTTGACCGAACGACCTGGGAGTTTGGCGATTGTGTCCACAATATCTTGATGCTGGGGGTTGTTCACAAAGGCGTTGCCTTTCCCCTACTTTGGTGGATGCTGGATAAAACGGGCAACTCCAACACGGATGAACGGATTGACCTATTGGAGGAGTTTTTTCAGGTATTTCCCGAGGTTGAAGTGGAATACCTGACGGCAGACCGGGAATTTTTGGGGCAGGATTGGTTTGGGTATTTGTTGGAGCAAAGCTGCTGTGAATTCCGCATTCGGATTCGAGAGAGCGACAAACTCGGGAATAGCTGCCAATCGCTGAAAGCGAAGGTCGTCTTCAGTGCTCTAAAAGTTGGAGAGCGGCAAGTTTTGCGACATCGTCGCCAGCTTTGGAGTCATTGGGTTTACGTGAGTGCCTTACGGCTTGAGGATGGGAAATTGTTGATTGTCGTCACCAACCATCGTCCTCATCGAGCCATTGCGGATTACGGTAAAAGGTGGGCCATTGAAACCCTATTTGGTTGTCTCAAGACCCGAGGATTTTGTTTGGAGTCCACGCATCTGAAAGACCCGGAGCGTCTTAGCCGGATGGTCGCGCTTCTGACCATTGCCTTATGTTGGGCATTTCGCACGGGGGAATGGCTAGCCGAACAAAAGACGATCCCAGTCAAAAAGCATGGACGTAAAGCCAAGAGTATCTTTCGCTATGGTTTCGACCACCTGCGTCAAATATTCCTGAATCTAGAGTTGTTCGTCGATGAGTTTGTCCACGTTCTTCAATTTTTGTCCTGTACTTAGCTTCCCTACAGTTTCTCTCTTTGTCGCTAGACCATTGTTTTATTGGTATTTACTAATAACTTTTTTTCTTTTTTAATTTATTGAGCTTCGCGCTGCAACCTTCTGAAGAAATTGATAAGTTGTCTAAACTTTAGTGCTGAAAATTCAATCCTCATGGCTGGGGCGCTAGAAATAAAGAGCAGGCGTCACAGGGACTTCATGATGAATAGGTGGGGAAAGCTCAAATCAAAGGAACAGCTTCACGATCTGATGCCGCAGTCCCGCGACTGGGTTTGGTCGTTCTGGTTTACCCTACCGCTTTACCCCTATCGTCAGCGGCGAACGCTCTGCCGGGAAGTCGTTGCGGATACCATCTGGAGCTTTGAGCAACTGCACGGCATTCTATATACCGTGATTCCGATTCGGATGACGGTCGTGCGACTTGAAGCTGGCGGGCTGCTCGTTTATGCGCCCATTGCCCCTACGCTAGAATGTCTGCGTTTGGTCAAAACGTTGGTAGCAAAGTATGGTGATGTGAAGTACATTCTGCTGCCGACGGCTTCCGGGCTAGAGCATAAAGTGTTTGTCGGACCCTTTGCGCGGTGTTTCCCGACGGCTCAAGTGTTCGTTGCGCCGCATCAGTGGAGTTTTCCGGTGAATCTTCCTCTAAGTTGGTTAGGCTTTCCCAAACACCGCACCCAAGTTCTTCCCGAAGATAATCATCAGGTTCCGTTTGCCAACGAATTTGATTATGCCGTTCTTGATATTGATCTCGGTCGTGGCGCGTTTGTGGAAGTGGCGCTGCTGCATAAAGCATCACGATCGCTGCTGGTGACAGATACAATCCTTTCCATTGGAGAAGCTCCGTCTGCAATCGCACAACTCGATCCCTATCCGTTACTGTTTCACGCCAGAGAAAGCGCGGCTGAACCTATCGAGAACACTGAAGCGAATCGGCGCAAAGGTTGGCAGCGCATCGCGTTGTTTGCTGTGTATTTTCGTCCAGCAACACTCGAACCTGTTGGGCTAAGGCGGGCAGTTCTCGACGCCCTCAAAGCTCCAGATCGCTCCAGGAAAGCGTATTTCGGGTTGCTTCTCTGGCGATGGCAATCTGATTGGCAGCGATCGTTTGAATGGCTGAGCGCGAAGGGGAGACCGTTTGTGGCTCCCGTGCTGCAAACCTTGATTTTGCCACAAGCGCCGCAACAAGCTATCGAGTGGGCAAATCAAATTTCTGGTTGGGACTTTTCTCGCATCATTCCGTGCCATTTTGATGCCCCCGTTGCAGCCACACTCCTTCAGTTCCGGCAAGCCTTTACATTCTTAGAGAAACCCGTCGGTGGTGAGCACGTTGATCACTCAGGTTTACCTGAAACCGATGTTGCCTTCATTCAGAACCTGGAAGCAAAGCTTCTGGAATGGAGAATTGCGACACCACCGAAAGAGAAGGTGTAAGTTGAACTGAGAACATTTCTGGAACTATTCTCCTATTCAACCCTCACAGCCCCAGCGAACGCTTTCAGCCCTGCAAGCTTTCACATAATCCTTAGAGTTGTCGGGAAATAAAAACAAAGGTAGCTAACATGACCTTTCAAGTTCTT
>NZ_JCACCM010000047.1:0-51736 GCF_059501405.1 Myxacorys sp. | reverse complement strand
TGCGTGGCGCAGTCGATTCTGCAACGGACGGGTTGTTCCGGCGCACAATCTGAACAATTTGGGTTTGCTCAAGGCAAGCAAACCGTGGGACAGAAGCTGCTGACGCTCTCTCGCAAAGTGCTCGACGATTTGCTGCAATTCATCTGGACGCAGTTCTCTCAGGGGCAAACGAGTCAGCAGATTTTGGAGGTGTTTCTACCCAGCTAATTTGCAAGCGATTTTCGCAACCGTTTTTCTACGTCTGTAACTTGCCAAGTTGTGTCCACAAACCCCTGAAAAAGAGTTTCTATTAAGATAGCCATCCTGCAATCTGTGTTGATGCAGAATGGCTATAGCAGATTTGATCTAGGCGCTTCAATCTACCTGTAGGATTAAAAAATTTTTCAGATTAAGGAAATTTAGAGAGCAGATGTTCTCTCAATCACGCCCAAATCCAAAATTACGACGCAACCCGCTCCTTAAACAGTTTGCCAGCAGAAAAAGCAGGAACCCGAGTTGCCGGAATTTGAATGGCATCTCCAGTTTGCGGATTGCGTCCTTCACGGGCTTGTCGATCGCGCACTTCAAATGTGCCGAACCCAACTAGCGAAACTTTGTCTCCGGTAGAAACGGTATCGAGAATAGTATCGATAATCGCTGAGAGAACAGCATCTGCCTCTTTTTTGGTGACATTTGCCTTATCTGCGATCGCGTCTACGAGTTCACCTTTGTTCATTAGAATTTCCTCTCATCAAAATCCTTGAAATTGTAGTCTACGAAGTCAAGGCGTGCAAGTGTACTAAATTAAGGTCAGAACAGTTCTGAACCGAGTTTGAGAATAGCCTCATCAGGTTGTTTTGGCTAGGGTATTTCGCGAGCTAGAAGCTAACCGTTAGCCTGTTTGTCATGATGGGCGTACTCATTTCCTCTATTGATGCACGTTGACTTGATACAACGTCTCTCCTTAGACAGAGATCCCTGACGGTTAAGAGATTCATGACTGTTCAATCATCCTTTGACATCGACCGTGCGATCGCCCTTATCCGTGAGGCGGTAAAACCCTTTCCTAAAGCTGCCATGTTTGCGTTAGCAGAGGAAGGCTATACCTCGTTGTTTGAACAACTGATTGCTTGCTTGATTTCGATTCGGACGTATGACGAAGTGAGTTTACCTGTGGCGCGCAGGTTGTTTGAGCGGGCGCATACCCCAGCAGCGATCGCGCAATTGACGCCCGACGAGATTGAATTGCTGATTCGAGAAAGCACCTATGCCGATCAGAAAGCAGGGCAGATTCGTGCCATCGCAACCCAAATCGTGACGCAGTACAACGGCGATGTACCTGCCGATCTCACAACGTTACTAAGTTTCAAGGGAATCGGTCCCAAATGCGCTCACTTGGCGCTCGGAGTGGCCTGCAACCAGCCCTTCATCAGCGTTGATGTTCACGTCCATCGGGTGACGAATCGCTGGGGCTACGTTCAAACTAAAACACCTGAAAAGACAACGCTGGCACTAGAAGCGACATTACCGCCGCCCTACTGGATCGAGATCAATCAGCTACTTGTGCCCTTCGGGAAGCATATCTGCACCGGAAAACAGCCGCACTGCTCTACTTGCCCAGTAGAATCAATGTGTCAAAAAATTGGAGTAGAACACGATTGAGGCAAAAGAAGTGATAGGTTAATAACTTGCCTATTTGTCTGATCTTCTGGACGTACAACCCATGCAAGACGCGATTGATCCTAATCTCTCCGACTCGGGATTAGTTCCTCCCAAGGTCGAACCTGTGAAAACCACCCTACGGGACGACATTGCGCAAGGGCTAGAGTTCGTGCGGTTTGTCTGGCGCATCTCCAGTCGTATTCGAGGTAGCTGGAATCGTTTTCGGTTTGTGGTAGGTCTGATTTTTTGGAAACCGTTTTTACCCGACGATCCTTCGGAGCTTGGCACAGCCAATCGCGATTCGTAGAAGATCGTAACCTGTAGAGGAGCTTACTCCTAACCCCTGTCTGTGTGATGGAGCAATATGGTGTATTACGACCCCTATCAATTTGACTTTGTATCGCGACTTGAAGAAAATTGGCAGACGATTAGAACTGAACTAGATCGGCTGGGGTCTAACGATTTCGTTCCCTATCCAGAAAAATATCTTCTTCAAAAGAGAACTGGATGGGAAATTTTTGGTATCTACTTTCTTGGTGTCAAGATTGATGTCAATTGTGAGCTTTGCCCGGAGACTGCGAAACTGGTCAAATCTGTTCCAGGCATGATTACTGCAGGCTTCTCCCGGCTTGCTCCTGGAGCACATATTGTTCCTCATGCAGGTAAACCAACCAATGTGTTTCGCTGCCATTTAGGGTTGGATGTACCTGAAAAATGTGCCATGCGAGTCGCAACAGAGATCAAGCAGTGGGTCAATGGAAAGGGGATGGTGTTTGATGACACCTCCGAGCATGAAGCTTGGAATCTGAGCGATCGACACAGAGATATTCTGCTGTTAGATTTTAGAATTCCTGAGGGTTTCGAGGTGATTCGTAATCCGCAACATTAATATAATCTCATCAATGCATGAAGTTGAGACGCCACGGGTAAACTGAGAAAGTCAATCACAAACTAAGGGTACTTTCATCGCCTGCACCCTCTTTTTTGCGATTCAGATTGCAGGTTAAGCCCTATCTAAAACACTTATCTAAAACAATATGGAGTGGCACGTAACAGACGCGCAAAGTTTGGCAATCATTGATCGCGAAATTGGCGATCACGTTCTTTCACCCGCAGAATATGAGATTGTGCGGCGAGTCGTTTACGCCACGGCAGACTTTGAGTACAAGTCACTGATTCATTTTTCTGACTTGGCATTGCAGTCTGGAGCTGCCGCTCTCGCCGCGCGTACCACCATCATTGTTGATGTGCCCACGGTGCAAGTCGGCATTAACACCACAATTCAAACCACGTTTTCAAATCCAATCTATTGCAGCATAGAGGCAATTACTCGTCCTCAGAAAGAAAAAACAAAATCCGCATGGGGCATTCAAACCTTAGCTCGCCGCTATCCTGAAGGAATCTTTGTCGTCGGGCAATCGCAGACTGCCTTGTCTGCTTTGGTTGAATTGATTGACGCTGAAGAAATTAAGCCTGCCCTAGTGGTTGCGACTCCTGCGGGATTTATTGATGCTGATCTCGCTAAAACTCGTTTAGAAGAATCCTTAGTTCCGCATATTCGGACACAAGGGCGCAAAGGAAGTGCCGTGGTTGCGGCTGCGATCGTCAATGGTTTAGTTGATCTAGCATGGCAAGCTTATGGCAGTGAAGGCAATGGTGGATAGCTAGAACAGACTCACAATAGCGAAGGCCAACGCGGAACTCAGAGGGAGGGAATGAAGGGCAGACAAGGCAGCGAAGCAGAGTTGCCACTCCCTCTTTGAACCAAGGCAAAAACCTGGTAAACTTGTATTGCTCACCCACTCGCATGGCTGAAAAAAGGCTTGAAGCACGCCGCCTGCAACAAGTGTGAGCAACATGGCAGCCGTAGAGGAAGCGGCAAACCCAAAAGACAAATTAAGACCGTTCTTATTAGCTTCAGTTAGCAGCTGCACTTCAGCGAAGCAAGGTGGGGGTACTTCACGAGAATGTCTTAGATGGGGTAGTGTTTGTCTAGATTTGCCTTAAACTTGTTTGTACACGAAGTTTTTGCCGGTAGCAGCCAATCAGCTACAAACAGTTGTTCTACTGGGTCGTACTGCTACATCAGTCCTGTTGCTTGGTTAAAGGGTTCAATTCCTAACGATCTGCGCTCCGATTGTACTTCCACACCAGACCACCCTGGATAATCCATGAATGGCGAAGAAACCAATCGAAAATTGACCGTTCAAACTCCTGCTGAAGTAGACATCTCGTCTTCAAATCATCAGGGAACTCCGCCCCCACGCTGGCGACGATTTCTCCTTCCTGGCCTAATAGGGTTAGCGATCGCGGGTGGAGTCGGCTGGATTGTGTTTAACCGGCTCATTCTGCCGCTGATAATGGCAAGCCAGATGAAGGCTCAGCCCACACCTGTGCCGCTTGCAAATCCTCAAGCAGCGACCATTGAAGATAGTTCAGACTATGCGGCAAATCTAGATTCGCGGCAGTCTGTGACGCTACAACCCCGCGTTTCAGGACAGATTTCCGCCATTTATGTAAGACCCGGCGATCGGGTGGAAGCGGGGAAGCCGATCCTGCAAATCGATGCGGCTGAACAACGTGCCCAGGTCGCGAGTCGCCAAGCTGCCACTCAGACGGCGGCGGCTGAAATTGAATCGGCTCAAGCAGATGTAGACAACGCCAACGAAACCTTACGATCGCTCGTTGCTCGACGCGAGACAGCCGTCGCAAACGTGCAGCTAAATCAGCGAGAGTATGATCGGTATCTAGAGCTTCAGCGCCAAGGCGCAACCAGTAAGCAAGTTCTAGACCAGCGGCTAAATGCTCTGCAAACGGCGCGAGCCGCCCTACAAGAAGCAGAAGCAGAACTTCAAGCACAACGCTCCGCGATTAATCGCGCTAAGACAACAGTGCTGAGGAATCAACGCGCCTTTGAGCAAACCCAGGCAAATGTTGCCGAAGGGCAAGCCCAATTGCAGTACTACACGATTACTGCCCCCTTCTCAGGCACAGTCAGCGATATTCCGGTCAAGGTGGGAGACACAGTCAGCAACACCACTCAGCTTTTCAACATTACTCAAAATGAGCAGTTAGACATTCAGATTCAGATTCCATTGGAGCGCTCTTCTGCTTTGCGACTGGGGTTGCCTGTGAAACTGCTAGACGATCAAAGCCGAGAGATCCAAACTGGGCGGATTTCATTTATTGCGCCGAATGTCGATCCGGCTACTCAGTCAGTGCAGGTCAAGGCACGGTTTGAGAATGGCGCGGACAAATTTCGCACGTCGCAATTTGTTCGTGCCAGAGTGGTGTGGAGTAAGCGCCCGGGCATCCTCGTGCCGACAACCGCGATTTCTCGCTTAGGCGGAAGAGATTTTATGTTCGTTGCGGCTCCGTTCAAGGAGTCGGGATGTACCGCTCCTGCCCAATCGCCGTCAGGCGCAGCCGCCGAAGTGAGTCCTGATCAACTCGTTGCTGCCCAAAAGCCCGTCCAGCTAGGCAAGATTGTCGGCAACAACCAAGAAGTTTTAGAAGGGCTTCGTGAGAACGATCGCATTGTGACGGCTGGCATTCTTCAATTGCAAAACTGTATGCCGATCTCGGATGGAGCGCAAGCTCAATAGGATAGGGATTGGAGTTGTCTCTACAGGCACTGGCATCATGATTCTGTCAATTTCTAATTTCTTCATCAAGCGTCCCGTTTTCGCGACCGTTTGTTCGATCATCATCACGCTGTTGGGAATTGCTTGTATTCCAACGTTGCCGATCGCGCAATACCCAGAGATTGCCTCCCCCCAAGTCACGGTTACCTCAAACTATGTCGGCGCAAACGCGGAAGTTGTGGAATCGACCGTGACGAATATTTTAGAGCGGGAATTGAATGGCATTAACGGTGTCAGGTATATCAAGTCTACGAGTGACAACACGGGAACGAGCAACATTACCCTGACGTTTGATTTAGGGCGCGACCAAGACCTCGCCGCCGTTGATGTTCAAAATCGCGTGTCTACTGCGCTTTCACGACTGCCAGCGCCTGTGAACCAAACGGGCGTGCAGGTGACGAAAACAAACAATAACTTTCTGTTAGCGATCGGGCTGTATGCCGAGCGTGATCAGAAAACGGGACAGGATCTCTACGATGATATCTACCTGAGCAACTATGCTGACCTTTACCTTGCCGATGCCGTCAGGCGGATTAAAGGCGTGGGCGAGGTGCAGATTTTTGGCGAGCGCACCTACGCAATGCGACTTTGGCTCGATCCTGAGCGACTTGCTAGTCGGGCCACCACACCGCAAGAGGTCGTGACGGCACTCCAGCAGCAAAACCTACAAGTGGGGGCAGGGCAAATCGGACAGCCGCCTGCCTTGCCCGGACAGCAGTATCAATACTCGGTGACTGCCCAAGGACGACTCAAAACCACTGAGGAATTTAATGATGTCGTAATCAAAACGACTAGTACGGGAACGCTCGTTCGGCTTAGAGATGTGGGTCGGGCGGAGCTGGGTGCAGAAAACTACGGCTCGGTGTTGCGGTTTACGCCCAACGATCGAATTACTCACCGAGGAGTCGGGCTAGGCGTCAACCAGCAGTTTGGCAGTAATGCGCTAGATGTTGCCAAAGCGGTTAAAGAAGAAATGCAGCAGCTTTCGGCAAATTTTCCGCCGGGGATGAAGTATGCGATCGCATTTGACACCACGACATTTATTGATGCGGGCGCTAGAGAGGTGGTGCAATCGCTGATTGAAGCCGTGATTTTGGTAGTCATTATCTTGTTTTTATTTTTACAAGATTGGCGAGCTGCCTTGATTACTTCGATCGTGATTCCAATTGCATTCATTGGCACATTCATCTTTGTTAAATTATTGGGTTTTTCGATTAATACGCTGACCCTGTTTGGGTTGACGCTAGCGACTGGATTAGTGGTTGATGATGCCATTGTGATCATCGAAGACATTACTCGCCGCATTCAAGAGGGAATGCGACCGAGGGAAGCCGCGATCGCATCGATGGACGTCCTGTTTGGTGTTGTGATTGCGACATCGCTAGTTTTGATTACCGTGTTTGTCCCGGTTGCTTTTTTTCCGGGAACAACAGGGCAACTCTACCGACAGTTTGCGCTGACGATCGCGTTTTCAGTTACGGTATCTACGTTTAATGCGGTCACGTTCACGCCGATGTTGTCAGCGTTGTTACTACGACCAGGGCAGACGCCGATTCGTAATAATTGGTTTTTCGATCGAATTAATTGGGCGATTGATAAAACTCGCGAAAGCTATGGTCGGAATCTTAGCCGAGCAATCCGGCGAAAAAGCCTTGTCCTGACCGTTTTTGCGGGCGCATTGGTGCTGACCTATTTTGCGTACAACTTTGTGCCTCAAGCCTTCATTCCCGATGAAGACCAGGGCGTTTTTATTACCGTCGTTCAGGCACCAGAAGGCGTATCGCTCGATTACACAGAAAAAGTGTTGGAGAAAGCTGAAGCCATCCTGAAAGAACAGCCCGAAGTGACGAATATTTTTGCGGTGGGCGGATTTAGTTTCGGAGGTGCGACTCCCAACAACGGCTTAATTTTCACAACCTTAAAGCCGTGGGAAGAACGAACAGGCGCGAATCAAACGCTTGCTGCGATCATTGGCGGATTTTTTCCGCAACCCTCTGGACTGTTTCCTAAAATGGCATCAATTCAGGATGCAACGGTTCTTCCCTTTAACTTGCCAGCTGTTCCGGGGATTGGCAGTTTTGGCGGATTCGAGTTTCACTTGCAAGATCGCACTGGTCTAGGGTTTGCTGCTCTCGGGGAGACACTGGGCAAATTTGTCGCACGAGCAACTGCGTATCCTTCGGCGCAAAGCCCTCAGATCACTGGTTTGCGACCCAATTTCAATGGAAATACCCCCCAGATCTCTGTTGAAGTCGATCGCGTTCGAGCCACTCAGCTTCAAGTTTCGCTCGAAGATATCTTCAACACGCTACAAATCTTTTTAGGCTCTACTTACGTTAACGATTTCAACCAGTTCAACCGCGCGTATCGGGTGTATGTGCAAGCCGATCGCCAGTTTCGCTCAAATCCTGAGGACATTAAACGGCTCTATGTTCGCAGCCCTGGCGTAAACGGGGCTCCCGGACAGATGATTCCCTTGAGCAACTTGGTGAAGATCACCCAAACTAACGGTCCGTCAATTATTAATCACTACAATCTGTTTCGCTCTGTTGAAATTAACGGAGCGCCCGCACCCGGATCGAGTTCAGGACAGACCATTAAGGCAATGGAAGCGGTTGCCCAAGAAACGCTGCCACGCGGATTTGATTTCCAGTGGTCGGGGCTATCGCTAGAGGAACTAGAGTCAGGCGGAGCAGCGGTTTTTATTTTTGGATTGGCGATCGTGTTTGTCTTCCTGACGTTGGCAGCGCAGTATGAGAACTACATCGATCCAATCATCATCATGCTGACGGTGCCCCTCGCGATCTTAGGCGCACTGCTAGCAATTGTGCTGCGCGGCACAGCAAACGATGTCTATACCCAAATTGGATTTGTCATGCTGATCGGCATGGCAAGTAAAAACTCTATTCTGATCGTTGAATTTGCCAATGAAGAGCGAGAAAAAGGAAAGGGGATTGCCAGTGCCGTGGTTGAGGCGGGACGGGAACGATTGCGCCCAATTCTGATGACGGCGATCGCGACAACAGTGGGTGCAGTTCCGCTCGTGATTGCCACGGGTCCTGGAGCGGCGGCTCGTCAATCGTTGGGAACCGCGATCGTAGGTGGAATGGTTGTAGCAACGTTTCTCAGCTTATTTATTGTTCCTGTGCTTTACATTGTTATCAAATCCGCCGAGGCCCGGTTTAAGCGTTCTCCAAGACCCATTCTTATGGATGAAACGCGAGATGGACATGGCAGCAATCGTCCGAGCAGAGAAGCCGCAGCGCGCCACTCCTCCTCGGACGGAGATGGACATAGCTCCTAGATCAGAACTGAGGGACGCTCAACAATCCGCTAGCTTCTACTGGGAAGCTGAATCCTGGCTGTGCCAATTGGAATTTCTCCGCGCAGTCCAACCCGTTGACCCGTTACTCCATAAAGCAGGATTCCATCGTTTGAGGTTTTCATCTGCACTTCTCTGAATTCCACTTGCAAGTCACCGCCCGGAGCTACAGGCTGATCAAACGCGATCGCTAATCGATTCTGACTCAAGTTAATTTTGGATGGGACTTCCTTACCCGACTGGTCAATCACTCGGACTCCATCAAACTTCTCCATTTGGCGGGGAATGGAAATCATCAGGTCTTTCAATATCTATTCAGCGATCGCTCTGACTTAGAAAAGGACTCCTATAGCTCCGTAGATTTCCTAAACACGAGCGCAATGAACGTATAGTGCTTTTCGTACCAGGAAACCGTTGATTCGGCACAAGCTGGAATTTCTACCTGGCGATCTAACACCAGACCGTAACTGGAGGCACACGCGATCGCGTGCTCAATTTCGGGTTGTGAGAAAACAATCCACGGTAGACCAAACGGCTGGATGGACGATTCAACCGCAATTTTGGTCTGCCAATAATCAGTTGTGACAAACAACAGTCCACCCGGTTTGAGCAGCCGACTTGCTTCCCTAAAAAACGTATTGAGATCGACGCCGTGTTCAATGACAGAAATGCTGACGGCAACATCGTAACTTTCATCAGCAAACGGAGTTGCGGTCAAATCGCCCTCATAGAGTTGATAAGGGCGGTCCTGAAGCGATGGCTTCATCGCTAAGTCAATCCCGTGTAAATGCTCAAACTCCAGTGCCGCTAAAAAGTCAAGCGTGCAGCAGTCGCCGCACCCGAGATCGATAATGCTAGACTGCCGATCTTGATCGTGCAGCAGTTGATACAGCCACCACTGATCCCAATTCTTCTCAGTCGTGATGTGAGTCGGCAGCGAGGCCTTTTGGAGCTGCTGCGTCGCCGCCTCAACCTCCTGGCAATGTTGCAACACCTTAATCACTAGCTTTTTCTCCTCACTATAGCGCTGAGTGCATTGGTATAAGCCGTCTGCCGCTAAATGAGCGCCCGAACGTCGGTCACTTCTCCGGTCACGGCTGCCGCAACTACCATCGCTGGACTCATCAACAGCGTGCGCCCCGACGATGAACCCTGACGCCCTTTAAAGTTTCGATTAGAAGACGACGCGCTGAGTTGACGGCCCTCTAGCTTATCGGGATTCATGGCCAGACACATCGAGCAACCCGCTTCGCGCCATTCAAACCCAGCGGTCAAGAAAACCTGATCGAGGCCTTCTGCTTCCGCCTGTTTTTTGACCTGCTCCGAACCTGGCACGATAAACGCTTTCACGCCTTTTGCCACATGGCGACCTTGAGCAAACTTAGCCGCCTCCCGCAAGTCGGTGATGCGACCATTGGTGCAGCTTCCGACAAAGCACACGTCTACTTTAGTGCCTTGGATCGGTTGACCCGGCTCCAAATCCATGTAGCGGTATGCTTCCTCTGCGATCGCGCGTTCTGCTTCTGGCATCACATCGGCGGTAGGCACAGCCTCGTCAATGCCAATGCCTTGACCCGGAGTAATGCCCCATGTGACTGTGGGGGCAATATTATCGGCATCAAAAACAACCACGTCGTCGTAAACCGCATCAGCATCACTGCGGAGGTCATTCCACCATGCGATCGCGCTGTCCCAGGCCTCTTCTTTAGGAGCAAATGTGCGCCCCTGCAAATAATCGTAGGTAACCTGATCGGGATTAACATAGCCACAGCGTGCGCCGCCTTCGATCGACATGTTGCAAACCGTCATGCGTTCTTCCATGCTCATTTGCTCAAATGTCGTCCCAGCAAATTCGTAAGCGTATCCGACGCCGCCGTTCACGCCGAGTGCTCGAATGATGTGCAGAATGACATCTTTGGCATAAACGCCGGGTTGCAGCGTACCGTTCACTTCAATTTTGCGAACCTTCAGTTTTGCCAGTGCCAGCGTCTGCGAGGCGAGGACATCCCGGACTTGACTCGTGCCGATGCCAAATGCGATCGCGCCAAAGGCTCCATGTGTCGAAGTATGGCTATCGCCGCACGCGATCGTCATTCCGGGCTGTGTTAACCCTTGCTCTGGGGCAATCACATGCACAATGCCCTGACTTCCAGACCCAACGTTATAGAACCGGATGCCATTTGCCGCCGTGTTTTTCTCCAGTTCCTGCATCATTGCTTCTGCCATGCCATCGGCGAACGGACGCGCCTGATTATCAGTTGGAACGATGTGATCGACGGTCGCTACGGTTCGGTCTGGAAACATCACCTCCAGTCCGCGCTCTTTTAGCATGGCAAACGCTTGCGGGCTAGTGACCTCATGAATCAGGTGCAGCCCAATGAATAGCTGAGTCTGACCCGACGGTAAGGTTCCAACCGTGTGCAAATCCCAAACTTTATCAAACAGCGTTCCCTTACTCATAGTGATGGCGTGGTGTGTGTGGCGTAGTTCGATGGCGTGGTGTTGTAGACCAGCAAGAGCCTAAATTTTATCGTACAACTAGGCGAGTTCGGTAAGAGAAGTCAGAGATGAGTTGCCACGTATAGGTCACTCGGGGTCTGCACGAGCTAAAAAACTATGGACTGCGGACGCGACCGAAATGCCACGCGAGCGTAATGGCAATGATGAATGCACCTGCAAAGACTACGATCGTATCGAGGTTTAGACCAAATTCTAGCCCTCTAACCCCAACCATGAGCCAAGCACGAATCTAGCCTTGGAGCAGTCTGAAAATCACGACAGTCTACCTGAATAAACATCTGAAGAACATAGACGTTTCTCTCTTGCTTGTAGTACAAACCCTCGCATCGCTGTAGAATGCCTCTGAGGGATGGAGAACTGCTATGCGCTTAGGCAAAGTCGTCAAGTCAAATTCTCATTGTGATTACATTGTGCAAGTCGATGACCAGATGGATTTTATCGATGCGCCACGGGCAGATGACTATGGCTTTGGCACATTTGTGAAGCTAGAGGACGAGCCGCGCAGCGGGGGAAGCCAACGTCACTGGGCAGTCGGCGTGGTGTACAACTCGCAGTTGCTCAATCCAGCGTTTCTCAACTCAGGTGTACGGCTAACGAGCGACCCTGATCCCCTGTTTACGCCTGACCAAATTCAGGAAGTGCGAACGCTGCTCTGGACAGTGTTAGTGGGCGCAGTGAAAACCGCACCAAATGACAGAAAATATGGTGTTCAAGGGATTCCGCGAGTGGTGGTTCCGGTGAATACAGAAGTGCGACGAATGACAATGGATGAGATTCACCAGTTTCACCTCAATCAAGACGGGCGATCGCAGTTCTGCTATTACAGCCATCTGTTGCGCTGCGGCGGCACATTTTCTGTGCAACTGACCCATCAAGTGTTAGAAGAATTGATCCAATCCAAGCTATTTAAAGGAGCCGAAGAACGCGCCCTGATTGTGTTGTGCAGAGAACTTGCTTGGAAGAACACGATGGGAGCGATGAAGTAGGGAGGAGGGATAGAATCTGACCGGCACCTCAATCTAAATCTGCAACAGAGCGATTCATCTGCGCTACCGAAATTTATTTGATATATCGTTCAAGTCTGACGTGATTTATACATTCAATTCTCAATAGTTTACTCAAGCCCATCATAGTAACCCTGTGTAAATACAGTCACTTCCATTGGTAGCTCGTTCTTCAGTACTTCAGGGTCTTCAGCGTACAAACAAATACCAAACTTATACGAATAAATTCCATCGCTCTCCACTTGGCATGCCTCATCTATTGATTCAAGCCACTTCCTCAATTCAGATAATTTTGACTTAAGCAGTGATTGACCTTGCAATACGGGATTAGCAGGTTCAAAAAAGCCAACTGCGACACAGCAATGGGGTGATTGCAAATCATAGGCAACGCGAACACCATCTTCACAGAACAGGTCTACCAACTCTACATCTTCAATAGGAAACATACCCGCTGCTAACTGTTCTTCCAAAGTTCCATTGGAAAGCTCCTTTGGCGAAGCAGAAAAAAGTTGCCGAATCTCTGTGCGTGTCATGCCAAATCTAATTGACCCGGCTTGCTGATAGGGAATTATTTCAAAATCCATACGTTTCACCCATGATTCTATTAAATTAGGACTTACGCAAATCATTGCAGATGTTACAGTGCAGCCGTAGGTCTTTACAAACAGAGTTCCTGGCGTAACGAACCTTGCTTCTGCGATTGAGTCTAGGTTCGTGTCGTTTAAGGTCAGTATCTTGATGTCACCCAGTGCGTAAGTCGTGGGAATTGTTAGGTTTCGCACACTCAACCCAACTTACTAAAGATCGCACTTCATCCCTTCCCTAACATAGGTTTCAAATCGATACCCATCTCGCGGCTCTACCTTGACCAACTCAAAGTGCGTGCCAATCAAATGACGAAAAGGCGGAAAGAAGACATCTCCTTCGTACTCCCCATCTATTAGGGTTAGCTCTAGCTGATCGGCGATCGGCGCAGCACCTAATGACGGAATCGCTAGTGCTTGAGCATAAAGCGACGCTCCTCCGGCAATAAATACGTGATCGCACTCCTGACACCGCCCGATCGCATCCGTTAGCGATCGCACTACTTCAATTCCCGGTGTTGAACCGGATAGTGTCGAAGACACTACAATCAGTGAGCGATGCTTTAACGGGCGTTTCTCCAAATCGAATTCCCAGGTTTTGCGACCCATAATAACGGTATGATGAAGCGTCAATTGCTGAAATCGCCTCAAATCCTCTGGGATTGACCACGGCAGTTTTCCACGGTTGCCAATCACTCGATTTGAGGACGCTAATGCGGCAATCACAACTATTCTGGGCATGATACAGAATAGATTCGGACGACACGTTTGGCAGTATGAATTGTCATGAAATAATCACCAAATGAAAATTTTGAACGAGAAACATTGTAAACAAGGATTGATGACCAACTCCTTGCCTTCTACAAACACCGTTTACGATTTTCAACTTATGCCTTCCAAAAGCACTCCAGAATTCAATCAACACATGTATTTCCCTGCTGAGCAACTTTAGATGGACAACGAGAATTATCTAAATCACCCGACATTTGGCTTGTTATTTCGAGTGTGTTTGGTTGAGGAAAATCGCGAACTGTTTAGTACTCTCTACGCTCAGCGACTGTTTTTCGTGGTTACAGCAGAGTCAGATGGGCTAGATTTTCAACCGATTGGGCGCAGTGATGCAAAAGCGATGGTTGAGAACCGAATGCGGATGTTGCGGCGATCGGGCATGTCTCAGGAGTACGATCAAATTCAGAAAGTCCACAAACGTACCTTTCAATGAGTAAGTTTGCTTCTGAATCGTTGAGCGATCGCCTCATCCAATTCCGCAACACGATCCCCGCATCGGTGCGGGTAATTGCGGTGACAAAGCAGGTTTCTGTAGAAGCAATGCGAGCCGCCTATCAAGCTGGCTTTCGGGAGTTTGGTGAAAGCCGCATCCAAGAAGCAGAAGCCAAACAGGCGCAATTAAGCGATCTAGAAGATGTGACGTGGCATCTGATCGGACATTTGCAGAGTAATAAAGTTCAAAAAGCGATCGCGCTGTTTGATTGGATTCAGTCGGTTGATAGTCTAAAGCTCGCCCAACGAATCGATCGGCTTGCCGCAGAAAGCAATGCTTCCGAGCTTGGCAAAGCCAATCGCACTCCTCATCTTTGTTTGCAGGTGAAGCTGACCGATGATCCAAACAAGTCAGGGTGGAACGTATCGGATCTATTGAAAGAACTTCCGCAGCTGAATCAACTCGCTCATGTCCGCATCAAAGGACTAATGGTGATCCCCCCCTTAGGACTAGATGATCGTGCAGTGTTAGCTCTGTTTAAAGAAGCACATCGTCTTGCGGAGAAGATTCAGCAACAGGGCTTTTCTCAGATCTGTATGGATCAGCTTTCGATGGGAATGTCGAATGACTATTTACTGGCGATCGAGGCAGGAGCAACAATGATTCGCCCGGGACGAGTACTGTTTGGCGATCGTCCAGAGCTATATAAGGTCAATCAATAGCACGTAAACGGCTGTGATCTGTCTATCTATAGGTGTGCTGAGACTCCTTGCGAGGCTAACGCCTAGCCTCTAAGTACTGACAATTCAGCATCGAAAATAGAGCTTTGTTAAAGAGAATGTAGAACGGTAGACTTCGATGAAACCTTGAAAACCTATTTTTAGACTAGGTTACGCATCATTGAAGTATTGAAAAACACATTGATATGCGTAATTTTAGTTATGAGTTGCGTCAGCTTAAACTTAATTTCTTCATTTAAAGTAACGATTTAGAAAATGAGGGCTTAAAAAACCTTTAACCTTAGAAAAAAGGGTGTTGCATCTTCGAGGAAAAGTGATAAGGTTGTTTACCTGTAACGGGATTTCGACCTAGATTCAGTGTTCAAACCTAGATTTATCTAGATTTTATTTGGACACTTGCAAAACACGGAGGAGTCAGAGTTGCAAATAATGCGGCTGTTTCTAAAAGACCCGGCTGTGTAAAACGCATAGCTGAGATCTGCAAGGATTTCTTCTTAGCTAGGTTTGTTGTAGCGGCTGAAAACACAAAAAATATGGTTTGCGGCTGACGACTTCACCGAAGTAATTGGGGGCGGTGGTCTATAAAGAAACAATTTGAGAGGAAGATTCTGAGATGGAGTTTTTTGAATTGCTAACAAAGTTTCAATTCGGCGTTCCATTTCTCAATCTACCGATACAATTGCTGCCGAGACCTAGAAAAAATAGATATTCCAACTTTGGAGCTTGGAGGTATACTATTTCTTCAAATCAATGTAGTCTCATCTAGTCAGCTAACCTATCTAAGCTGACCACTAGCAAACCAAGGTTTGCTTAACTACAACAAAAGATTAGCTTAGGAGAGTATTTCCCCTCTCTAAAATATTAAGATCTTTTAGCTGGATTTTCTGCTACTCTCGATGACTTTCAACTAACCTCAAGTAAACTCGATAGATTGTGACGGAGCGTGACACAGTGAGTATCTTCAGTAAATTGCGGGATTTCGTAGGACTAAACGAACCAATGGACTACGAATACGAGTATGACGAGATGGATGGACAGGATTATCAAACCCTGTACCAAGAAGAAACCCCAACTCCAGCCCCGGTTCCTGCAACGGAAGATGAGGCTCGTGCGCGTCGAGGAACAAGCCGATTTCGCGACACAGACGGAAGCCTGCGGAATAATCGGGCAGCTGTCATAGGTTCAGAAACAACTGGTGTAGTAGGAACAACAATGAACAACGTAATTGGAATGCCCGGTGCAACGAACGGTATTTCTGAAGTGGTCGTTATGGAGCCGCGCACGTTTGAGGAAATGCCTCAAGCCATTCAAGCTCTCCGGGAACGCAAGTCGGTTGTCTTGAATCTGACCATTATGGATCCCGATCAAGCGCAGCGTGCGGTTGACTTCGTGGCGGGTGGCACTTATGCGATCGACGGTCATCAAGAGCGCATTGGTGAGAGCATTTTCTTGTTCACTCCAAGTTGTGTTCAGGTCAGCACGTCAGGCAACGTGATTCACGAAGTGCCTCAGCCTCAGCCCGCTCGTCCCCGCACGACTGCACCTGCCCCTGCATGGACAGAGCAGAGAACAGCTCAAGGCTAATTGGTAGCTCCAACGGTAAGTTACACGTGGTTAAACGTTTTGAATAGTTTGGTTAAAGACCCTCAATGAGGGTCTTTCTTTTTCTAAACCCTTGAAGTTATGAATAACAAGTCAGTTCGGTTTGGCATGATTGGTGGTGGGATGATGGGTGAAGCGCTCTTGTCTCGCCTAGTTGCTCAGCAGATGTATGGCTCGGCAGAAATAGTGGTAAGTGAGCCATCTACTGAGCGGCGGGAGTTCCTAGCGCAAACCTACAAGGTCGGGGTGACGGGGCACAATCAGAACGCTGCGATCGCGTCTGAAGTTGTGCTGCTTGCCATCAAACCCCAGATTCTTCCCCAAGTCGCATCAGAAATATCAAGTCACCTCCAGCCTTCGGCGTTGGTCATCTCGATTCTGGCAGGGACATCGCTGAGCCAATTAGAAGCGGCATTTCCAGGACAACCTGTGGTTCGCTCTATGCCTAATACGCCTGCTGCGGTGGGTGCAGGCGTAACTGCGATCGCGGCAGGTCAGCAGGTCCAGCGATCGCACCTCGACCTTGCCACTCACATTCTTCAAACGGTTGGCGAAGTCGTTGAAGTTCCAGAATCGTCAATGGATGCAGTCACAGGGCTGTCGGGATCAGGACCCGGCTATGTAGCGCTGATGATCGAAGCTCTGGCAGATGGTGGGGTTGCCGCCGGATTGCCGCGAGGAGTGGCAATGAAACTCGCGCTGCAAACCGTGCGCGGAACAGCACAACTTTTGCAAGAGACGGCAATGCATCCGGGAGAACTAAAAGATCGGGTGACGAGTCCGGGCGGAACGACGATCGCGGGGATCGCTCAGCTTGAAAAAGCGGGATTTCGATCGGCAGTTATGGAGGCGGTTAAAGCGGCATGGTTGCGATCGCAAGAATTAGGACGCTAGAATCATTCATCTCATCTGCGTAACGGATTCTATAAAAAGTTGAAGAACCTTTTATTTTTTCAACGTTTCTCTATCTAAAGCCGTAGACTCATATTCACAGCAAGTATTTGCTCTGCTGAACAAAAACGCCACCAGTTTTAATAGGGTTGGTCTATAAAGGCCGAGCCCAGATCGAATACTGATCTGGGCTTACTTTACGGGTAGGTTTAGTCAAACAAATCAAGCGGCAGATGTCCAAAAGTTTCGTTAACGCCATCGCTGTAGTCAGACTGACAGGACACTAATACACCACGATGCTTTCCTAAATAAGGTTCCATGTAAGCGCGTTCCCGCATCGGATTGTATTTGATATAGGTCGCGCCTGAAATGGTATCAATTTCTGGAATTGTTTCGTAGCCCAATGCTTTCGAGTAGGAATACAGCGATCGTAGTCCTTGTTCAGCATTGTCGGCACAAATTCCTAAAATCTGATAATCCGATAAACCTGCAACGAGTAACAACGCTTCGCGAATCAGCGCAGAGTCAGAGGGTTGAGGAGATGCATCATTACAAATAAATTGTTGCAACATCTCTTCAGCGTCTTTTCTTGTCAAAATAGCCACGTTAGTTAGAGCAGATAAATGATTATGAAAGAGCAAATTTTAGAAAATAATCTTCAACAGCTATGAATTATGATTAGCAACTGAAAAATTTAGAATCACAGTAAATTTAGAAATTCAGCGCATTCACAACACAGCTATTCACCAACAGCATAACGGCTGTTGTGAGCCGTGGCGAGTCAAACAGAACAAAGCGCTGGTCTTTTAACTGCCTGCTTCAATGTCTGATTGTGCCACTTTAATTTCCCATTGCCACAATTGTCCATCTTCAGGATCAACAATCTCCGCTACTCTCATCATTCCGCTTTTTTCTAATACTGTGGTGGATGCACTCGGCTCTGCCAACGTATGGGCACACACCTTGTCAACCAAGGCTGAAGCAGCTGCAATTTCGATTAATTGGCGCGCTGCAGAAGTTGCAAACCCTCGGCCTTGATAGGCGGGTGCAACCGAGTAACCAATCTCAACAACACGACTAGGATCAGGAACTGATTTGAATCCGCCAAGACCGACCAACGCTTTGTCGTTTGGAAAAATAAATAGATAGGGCAACCACGGATTCCAAATTTGTGACGATCGCAGCAGGTTCAGCGAGTATTGAAGTGCTCCTTCAAACGGCAAGTAGCCATCAACGACTTGAAGTCCAAACGCTGCACGAAAAGCATCTGCGCCTTGAATCAGGGCTTCAAGGTGTTCAACAGAGCAAGGAACCAGTTCTATATCCATGATTAAAACTTCTCACTTGATTGGTTTTAAGTGCTCGATAGATACTGATTCTCCTGAAGGCAGTAGACAAGCTCAGTTGTCTAGGCTGCGGTTCCGTATGCCGCCGAAGGGCGGTTCCTAGCAATCATCACTGTCAGGAACCACTACTTTATTTGTTGGCACTGTAATTTACTAGCACTGTAAACGGAGAGGGTGGGATTCGAACCCACGGACCTTTTGGGTCATTCGATTTCAAGTCGAACGCTATCGACCACTCTGCCACCTCTCCAGGAGACAAATCTTATATTAGCTCAGTTGGGCAAAAAGGAGAACGTTTAGCGCTGAAAGTGCTGATGTGGGATTGCGACGATCGCACAGATATTACTTACGGTTAGCAGCATGTAGCGCTGGATCGTCGATAGCGATCGCATCTGGAGCATTGTAAAGAATTTGCTCTGAAGCGACTTCAAAATCTCGGTTGAGCCACAGCAGCGACGCTTGCGACACCAGACCATTTTGCAAAGTGACGATCGAAAAATTGCGGAAGCGATCGCCGTTTCGCTCCACGATGCGAGGCACGTTTGCGGCATTGAGATAAACGGTTCCTGCCGGATCGATGTGGATGGCTCGTCGCGTTTGATCTTTGGTATGGCGCAGGGTGTGATGCATATGCCCAAAGGTGGCAAAAGGAATGGTTTTGCCCAGTTGACGGGTTTTGGCGATCGCGTCTGCAAAATCCGGGTCGCCGTGATCACCGCCAATGGGTTGCCAATCTTTACCACAGGGGTCTTCCGCCGCATTGCCCAGTCCTAACGGACCGTTGTGACCCATAAACAGCAGCGTATCGGATTGCGTTTGACTCGCTGCCTCGACGATGCGCTCTACCGACTCTTCAAAACTTTGCACCCCAAAGCGCTCTCGATAGAACCGATTATTTTTCCAGCTTGACCCGCCCCAACTAAACGGGCGAGTGCCCACCACGCTGAGGTTTAACTCTGGAAAATCGAGCTTTCCAAAGCCTACATGAGCCTCTCCCAGCAGATCTAACTGCTGCTGCACCCGATCTTCCTTGGCGCGATCGTAGGGACATTTGCTAATTCCCCAGTCGGTGGCGTTGTACCAAGCATCGTGATTGCCCATGATGGCCGCTTTCGGGATATTGATACCCGCGATTTGCCGCACAATATCAACGGATTCGTTGCCAAAATCTCCGACAAACAGGGCAAGATCGACGCCTAGATATTCTAGAGCGGCTTCATCCTCCGACTCCCATCGGTCGTGGATGTCTCCGATCGCGGCGATTCTAATTCCCTGACTGGTCATGTGTCTATCCTTTTCATCCAAAAATGATTCATTCAAAAATGAGGCGTAACTCCTATCATGCCTTGTCTTCTGGTTTCTGTCTTCTACCACGCGTTACTCATTCGTCCAGGTTGACTTCCAGGCAAGGCGAGCTTGGGCGATCGTATGGTCGCGCTGTTTCTGCCCATACTCCTTTGCCAACGCCTGATATTGTTTCTTGAGATTGCGGAGTTTGTTGCGATCGCTCATCACGCTCATGTCATTAAATTCGATTTCGGCAAGCCGCAGGTTAACGGCAATCACATGCACTAGCGTTGCCGGATTTAGCTTTTTAGATTTGGCAGAGTCGGCGCTGGCATCGACCAGCAAGTTCAGCAGATTTGGAGGACCGGACGATGGCTCATTGCCCTTTGCCTTTGCCGCTGCTTCTAACACCGGAGGCGGCACTTGTTTGGGCAAAACGTCATGATGTTGCAAGAGTTGGTTCGCCGCTTGAGAGGTGATTTGCAGCGTTCTCGTAATCGAGCGTTCTAGCGTCGATTGCCACTGACCGAGCCGCTCGATCGGAGTGAGGGGTTTGCGTTCGGCTGGAGATAAAACCACTTTCGAGAGGAGCGCTTCGAGCTCGTTTTCATCTTCTAGCTCTAACTCTTCTATCTCACCCTCGGCTTCGAGGAGTTCAAGGTCATCGTCGCTGAGGGAAAAGTCTAGCTCTTCACTCAGTTCGTCGAGCGATTCGTCATCATGACTTTCGGTGGCTTCATCAGCCAGGGTAAGCGTGTCAATTAAGTCGTGTTCTACCTGTTTTGCCAAATCGCGCAGAGCATCTTGAAGCTGTTGGCGACCTCTGACCGATAGCGTCAAAAACGCTTGGGGATACCCTTCGGTGCAGATGTGGTGACAAGAGAGAATAAACTGCTGACGAGCGACTTTTCCTAAGGTCTGCAAGTAGTTGGAGTAGGCGGTGCGAAAGTCTTCTCTCAGTGCCTCTACTTTTTGGTCGAGAGCAGCAAGGTTTTGGGTAATTTGTTCAAGCGATCCGACCATCAATCTTTACCTAGACGACAAACCACGTTCTTTTAGGATAAACGAGGGGAGGAGATAGGGGATGAGAGAGACTGAAAAAAGAAGATTTTAAGACTTAAACACGGAGGATTGAGAATAGAGGGCGAAAGGTGGAGATTCAAGGGCGGTGTGCGAGGCTTTTAGCTCAAAATGTCGGGCTCTTAGCTTGAAGCATCAAGCTTTTAAGTCAAAGTACGAGGCTTTTAGCTCGAAGTGCCGAGCTTTTAGCCTGAAGTGCCGAGCTTTTAAGTCAAAGTACGAGGCTTTTAGCCCGGAGTGTCGAGCTTTTAGCTTGAAGCATCAAGCTTTTAAGTCAAAGTACGAGGCTTTTAGCCTGAAGTGCCGAGCTTTTAGCCTGAAGCGTCAAGCTTTTAGCTTGGAGTTTGCAGATTCAAGCTTGGAGTATCAGCCTTGAATCTGTAATCTTTGGTCATTGTAAGGTCGGAGGGTGGATTCCTAATAAAAGCCTATCCAACAGCCTCTTAATCAACGTGAATTCGGGATAAGACGAGATGTGTTAGAGCGAGTTGGGTGGCGTTGCCACAATTCGGGGGACTTTCCCCCGCGCCCCCGCTCGTCAGGAGACGGAAGCCGTCCCCCGACACCCCCTCGCTAAGGGAAATGAGAGGGGACGGGTGGAGAAGCGAGGGCGGTTGGAGCGTGGCTTTGGCACTGATGGCTTAACCCGAATTGACGTTAATCAGGATTACTCCAATTGACGAATGATTCCGTCCCCTTCAATTTGCAGCCGTCGCCCGCGCCAGTAAGCTTGTCGCCCAAACGCTCCCATGACCCAAATGACGAAGCTTAATCCATCTCGCAGGGGTAACGTCCAAAACCACCGCACGAGATGAGGACTCTGCATGCTCAATGCCGCGATCGCCGCTTGACCAAACCGAATTCCAAAGGTGAATCCCGTTAGGACGATTGCCCAACTTGCAAAACCTGAAACCAATAGCAACGGCAAACACAACACCGTGCCATAGCAAAAAATCATGGTGTAGTAAATTGCACCCCGATTAAAGCGAATCGTTCTTGCCCATCGCAATTCTCGCTGAAACAGTTGCCCAATGCTTTCGCGCCCCGTATCCGACTCAAGCACTAAATGAGAAAGTTCTACTTGGTAGCCTGCTTGAGCGGCCCGTTTGCCGAGATTGTAATCAGACCCAATGCGATTAAGTTGCAGTCCGCCAAATCCTTCGAGTGTAGTTTTGCGAGTTGCGATCGTCACTCCGATCGCAAACTTCAAGCCGCCATCTAGGGCACGAGCAATCAGCGCACTCGGAATAAAATCGCAGCACCGCCCCAAAGACGCTAATGCTGCCCCTAAAAACTGCGGATTGTGGGCAATGTAAGCGCAGGTGACTACATCGACTTGAGACAGCGGAGCGGTAACGGTGTGAATGTAGTCTGGATTCACACAAATATCACTATCCGCAAAAATTAAAGTTTCAAATTGCGCCTCTTCGAGTAGATAACTCAAGGTGCTGTCTTTATGATTGATGCCACGGGGAGCCAAATCGACAAAAACGCGAACGCAATTGGCTCCAAGCTCCGAACGATCGCGGTAGGTTTCTTCCAATTTACGGAGTGTTGGAATGGCTGGATCAGTCGTGTCAGCGACCCCAAACAATACTTCGTAACGGGGATATTCTTGCTCACAGAGTGATGTCCAGTTCTCTAACGCTCCTTCATCTAAGCCGCAAATCGGGACTAAAATCGAAACGGGTTCATCTGGTGTAGCATCATCTGTTGTAGCAATGGTTGGGGCAACAGTTGAGAAGAACTGCTGAGTAAACCAAGCACACGCGAGATAGAACACAATCGAACCTAGAATCAAAACTCCTAAAACAATTTGAACAGCTAACATGCCGAGATCAGATGAAGGACAGTCTAAAGCACTGGGATAGCTTAGTTTAAGCTTCCTACCCAAAAATACTGCCAAAGAAGTCAACCGCATCCTTTAACGACGCAATAAATACGTCAATCTCTTCGCGAGTGTTGTAGAAATACAAACTTGCCCGTGCGGTCGATTGAGCTTTAAGGTATCGATGCAAAGGCTGTGTGCAGTGATGTCCTGCCCGAATCGCAACTCCGGCCTGATCCAAGATTGTAGACAAATCGTGGGGATGAACATCGCCTGCGGTAAACGAAGCAAGCGCCGCTCTCCCGCTGCCATCAGCTTTCGGCTTGGGTCCATACAGGCGAAGCTCTGGAATTGTCGCAAGCTGTCGGAACAGATAATCGGTTAGCTCTTCTTCATAAGCATGAATCCTATCCATGCCAAGATTGGTTAGATAATCCACTGCTGCACCGAGCGCGATCGCTTCTCCAATGGCAGGCGTACCCGCTTCAAACTTGTGAGGCAAGTCAGCATAGGTAGAATGATCAAGGAACACATCGGCAATCATTTCGCCGCCGCCCATAAACGGAGGCATCGATCGCAGCAAATTCAACTTGCCATACAAGAAGCCAATCCCGGTCGGCGCACACATCTTGTGACCTGATGCCACTAACCAATCGCAATCAATCTCTTGAACATCGATCGGCATGTGCGGCACACTCTGACAGGCATCGATCAGCACTCGTGCGCCAACGTTGTGAGCTTCGGCACAAATCTCTTTGACGGGATTAATACAACCCAGCGTGTTGGAGACATGTACCGCTGAAACGAGCTTTGTCTTATCCGACAACAGCAACTTGAACTGCTCAAAGTCAAACTCTTCCGTCTCAGTCAATTCAACATGCTTCAGCACTGCGCCTGTCCGACCAGCAATAATTTGCCACGGAACCAGATTGCTATGATGCTCCATTACCGACAGCACAATTTCATCGCCTTGCTTTAGCGTATTCAACGCCCAAGAGTAAGCAACCAAGTTGATCGCCTCGCTGGCATTACGGGTATAGACAATCTCCTGACGAGATGCCGCATTCACAAACGCCGCAACCTTGTCGCGAGCGCCTTCATAAGCATCTGTCGCCCGTGAACTGAGCGTATGCACGCCTCGATGCACATTCGCATTGTCATACCTGTAATAATGACCAATCGCATCTAGCACCGCGATCGGCTTTTGCGAAGTCGCCGCATTATCAAGATAAACCAGTGGCTTGTCGTGAATCGTCTGATTCAGAATGGGGAAATCAGGTCGAGTCAGAGCAGAGAGCGTTTTTTCCTGGATGATAGTCATCGTTCAAGAAGAAATAAAGGATCAATAAACCTGTAGAGATGCCAAACTCCGCGTCTTGGTCGAAGATTATGCACTCTGAATCCGCACCAATTGAGTTAATGCATTGCGTAGTGACGCCACCGAGATCCGATCGATCACCTCGATCGCAAAGGCATAGGTCAACAACTTCCGCGCTTGGTCTGCCTCAATGCCCCGACTCTGCAAATAGAACACTTCATCATCTTCTAACTGGCTCACTGTGGCTCCGTGAGCGCATTTCACATTGTCAGCCGTAATTTCTAGCTGGGGCTTAGTGTCCACTCGTGCTTTCGGTGACAGCAACAAGTTCCGGCTTAACTGCGCCGCATTCGTCAACTGAGCCGCTTTCGGCACAACCACTCTGCCATTGAATACAGCATGAGCGCGATCGCTGACAATCGTCTTATTGACCTGATTCGCAGTTCCATAGGGCTGACTCAGTGCAATCAAGCTGTGAGTATCCCCCAAGCGATCGCCATCGACGATCGTCAGTCCGTTTAACTTAGTATCGGTCTGCTCACCCGTCTGATATACCTCTAAATGATGGCGAGACAATTTCCCGCCCAAACTCACCGTCGTACAGTCATAGCGAGAATCTCGCGCTTGAGAAACAGCCGTCTTGCCAATATGGAACGCGGCAACGCTATCCCTTTGAACTCTAGTATGGCGAACCTCAGCATTTTCCCCAAGCCAGATTTCCGTAACTGGATTGGTGAAGTATGCACCCTCAGCCAAGCAGACATACTCTTCGACCAGCGTTACGCTACTGCCCGTCTCTGCCACAACCAAAGCGCGGGGATGACAAAGTGCTTCTCGCGTCGAGACAAATAGAAGATGAATTGGAGGTGTAATCGCTTGATTCTTCGGAACCCATACGATCGCGCCATCGGTAAAGCTCGCGGTATTCAACGCCGTGAAAATTTCCTCACCGCCTGGATGCAATGCTAAATGCTCGTACAGCTTTGGAAACAGTTGCACTCCAGCGGCCAAGTTTCCCGCTAACACGCCGTCTGGCAAATCATTAACAGCAGATAAGGCAGGCGCATAAACGCCATCCACAAAAACCAAACGGCTATTAGTAGATTCAGGTAGTAAAAACGATTCAATCTGAGGAAATCCAATCTCAGACGGCGCACTGTTTTGAAACTGAACTTGCAGCAGCCCCGAGAGATCGGTAAAGCGCCATTCTTCTTCGCGTGTGCTGGGAATGGCGCGATCGCGAACGAGGGAGAAGGCGCGATCGCGGATCTCCTTCAGCCCAGCCAACTCCGATGGCAACTCACTCCGCAAGCTCAACAACCCCAAAAGATAAGCCGCGCGATCGACCTTCGTAGACACGCCCAAATTTCCAACGTCAGATAGGGTAGATTGGATTGTCATTACGCACCTACCGCTTGGCTGTCTAACACCCAGTCATACCCTTTCGCTTCTAGTTCTAGAGCCAAGTCTTTACCGCCACTCTTCAGAATGCGTCCATTCGCCATTACATGCACAAAGTCCGGCGTGATGTAGTTTAGCAAGCGTTGATAATGAGTAATGATTAGCGTTGCATTCTCTGGCTTTTTAAGCGCATTTACACTGCTCGCAACAACCTTTAAAGCGTCGATATCAAGACCCGAATCAATCTCATCGAGAATGCCTAGGCTTGGCTCTAGCAAAGCCATTTGCAGAATTTCATTTCGCTTCTTCTCACCACCCGAAAAGCCTTCATTCACACTGCGGTTGAGAAACGAAGGATCCATCTTCAGCAGCGTCACTTTAGATCGCACCACTTCATCAAAGTCAAAGGCGTCTAACTCATCTAACCCTTCGTGTTTGCGCTTGGCATTGTACGAGACGCGCAAGAAATCGACGTTACTCACGCCCGGGATTTCTAACGGATATTGAAATGCCAAAAACACTCCAGATTTGGCGCGTTCGTCTGGCTCCAGTTCCAGTAGATTTTGCCCTTGAAAGACAATCTCGCCGCCAGTCACCGTATAAGCAGGATGCCCCGCCAAAATTTTAGAGAATGTGCTTTTGCCCGATCCATTCGGTCCCATAATGGCGTGAATTTCCCCGGCTTTAATCTCTAAATTGAAGCCTTTAAGAATTGGAGTACCATCGACCTCAGCGGTCAAATCCTTCACTGATAAAATTACGTCACTCATTTCAACCTCGCTACCTGCTGAGCTATCGTTACATCAACATCATCTTCAGTAATGTCTGGACTTTCAGAATTGACGATCAGCCGCTCCCGCTTGGGATCGATCAAGACATCTATCCCTTCAATTGGAATCGCGCCCAGCAACACCTGTTTTGATTCGGGAGTGAGGGGTTCCTTCAGACACGCTAGAACTATCAACAAACTCTGCCCCAATATCGTTGAGCTTACGAAGCGCTAATTGTTGTCTCACAAAGCCTGAAATCGCCAGCATGGTAGCACCGCTATCTAGAAGCGCCGACAACGTACAACGCCGCATCTGATCCTCTTGAAGAAACCCTTCTTGCACCAGAATGACATCTGCGCCCCGTACTAATTCAATCCCTGCGAATCCCAATCCCATGCTTGCCGATTCCACCTGTTCCCCCCAATTGAAGCAGGAACCATATCTCTCTAACCTACGCTGCCTTCTAGCTTGAGGCTGAGCAGACGATCTGCCTCAACCGCAAACTCCATCGGCAACTGGTTAAATACATCCTTGCAGAAACCGCTAATCATCATCGAGATAGCATCTTCTTGAGAAATGCCCCGTTGAGCAAAGTAGAACAACTGGTCTTCGCCAATTTTAGAGGTGGAAGCTTCGTGTTCAACCTTGCTTCCGTTGTTTTGCACTTGAATGTAAGGAAAGGTATTGGCTTGGGCATTGTCGCCAATTAGCATCGAGTCACACTGCGAGTAGTTGCGTGCGCCTGCTGCTTTAGGGCTGATCTTCACTAAGCCGCGATAGCTATTCTTTGAATTTCCCGCCGAAATTCCCTTAGAAATAATCGTGCTGCGAGTATTCTTGCCAACGTGAACCATTTTGGTTCCAGTATCGGCTTGCTGATAGTGATTCGTCAGAGCCACCGAGTAGAATTCGCCAACCGAATTATCGCCAGCTAACACACAGCTTGGATATTTCCAGGTAATAGCAGAACCTGTCTCTACTTGAGTCCAAGAGATTTTAGAATTCACGCCTTGGCACAACCCGCGCTTGGTCACGAAGTTGTAGATGCCACCTTTGCCGTTTTCGTCTCCGGCATACCAGTTCTGCACAGTTGAGTATTTGATATCGGCATTATCTAGCGCCACTAACTCTACAACCGCCGCATGAAGCTGGTTAGTGTCATACATTGGAGCGGTACAGCCTTCGAGATAGCTCACTTGGCTGCCTTCTTCGGCCACAATCAACGTCCGCTCAAACTGACCAGAATCTCCGTTATTGATGCGGAAATAAGTAGACAACTCCATTGGACAAGCGACGCCTTTAGGAATGAACACAAAGGAGCCATCGCTAAACACTGCCGCATTCAGAGCCGCAAAGAAATTGTCGCCAGCCGGAACAACGCTTCCCAAATACTTCTTCACGAGTTCGGGATGCTCTTTTACCGCTTCCGAGATTGAGCAGAAGATAACGCCCTTTTCTGCCAGCTTCTCCTTAAACGTAGTTGCGACAGAAACGCTGTCAAAAATCGCATCGACTGCAACGTTGGTCAAGCGCTTTTGCTCAGACAGAGAAATGCCGAGCTTCTCAAAGGTTTCTAGAAGCTCTGGATCAACTTCGTCCAGGCTCTTTTTCTTCTCTGATACTTTAGGCGCAGAGTAATAGATGATGTCTTGATAGTTAATCGCTGGATAATCAACTAATGCCCAGGTTGGCTCTACCATCTTGAGCCACTGGCGATAAGCTTTTAGCCGAAACTGGAGCATCCAGTCTGGCTCTTCTTTCTTGGCAGAAATCAGACGGACGGTGTCTTCACTTAGCCCACGAGGAAGAGTATCGGATTCAATATTGGTGATGAATCCGTACTTGTAGGGCTGATTGACGAGGCTTTGAACGGTTGCACTCATGGTTAAAGTAGTGTTCTCAGGTCTAGAGAGGTTTGTCAAAAAGAAATGGTTAGCTGTGATTGGTGACAGTACGAATTTCGTCGAATCCAATATCTTGCCGTTCACCCGCAAAATCGTTGTCTGGCGTCAAGAACAACATGCAGTGGCATTCTTTGCGCTCTCGCATTGGTACACAGGGGCAATTCCAGTAAGCGACGGCGACCTCGGCTTCTTTGTCTTCGTAATGCCGACAAGGGCAAAGCGGTGCGCCTAAGTCATCTTTGTGCTTGGCAAGTCCCTCGATTACGACGGCAGTTACACCCGGATCGACACAAAAATAAGTCCCCGTTCGCTTCGCATACTGCTCTGAGAAATGCCGCATTGCTTCGAGGCTTTTATCTGATGCTTGCGTAGTTTGATCTTGAGTATTCATAAGCCAAAACGACAGTACATCCGATAGATCTTATAATTAAAACAACACACTTGTTGCGCAACTTCTATTGTAGAATACTTTGACAACTTAGATGTTGTCAAAGTCATCTTTTTAGGACGTGGGGAATGTGTAGGGAAATCCGGTAGATCAAGCTGGATTGCACCAGACACAACAGCGCTATAACTAAAGCACAGTAATTTTTTATCCCACCCCTTTTAGCTACCGTCTTGATCGCACCGACTTTTGCCAAGTGTTAGCCAGCGTTGTGAGAACACAAGGATGACCCCAATTCAGCAGCAATCCACAAAACAGGACATCCTGCAACACCTTTTGAAGCAGGGTCAGGCAACGGCCCAAGAGTTGTCGGAGCAGTTGCAGGTCAGTCCGCAAGCCATTCGGCGTCATTTAAAAGATTTGGAAACAGAAGGATTGATTTTGCATCAGGTGGTGCAGGCTGGAATGGGGCGTCCCAATTTTGTCTACGAGTTAAGCCGCGTCGGGCGATCGCAGTTTCCCGATCGCTATGATGATTTCGCTGTTTCGCTACTTGATACGTTGGCAGAAACGGTGAGCCAAGACCAGATGAAAACGATTTTACGAAAACAGTGGGAGCGTAAGGCGATAGAGTATCGCGATCGTGTCGGCACTGGCTCGCTTGCAGAGCGAGTTGCAAAATTGGTCGAACTGAGAAAGCAAGAAGGCTATATGGCCGAATGCCATCCGGTCGAGTCGGAAGGTGCGGATCTAAAATATGTTCTGACTGAGTATAACTGCGCGATCTCTCACATTGCAGAGTCGTTTCCGAGCGTTTGCGGCCATGAGCTAGAAATGTTTGCGTTGGCACTACAAGGATGCACAGTCGAGCGGACGCATTGGCTGGTAGAGGGCGAGCATCGCTGTGGTTATTTAATTCAAGTAAAATAACTGAGTTGGGTTGTAGATGTCATTCTAATTTTTAGCTTGGGCGAGGTCTGGACTGAAGAAATAGAACTTGCTGAGGAAGGGATTGAGCCAGTTGAACCGGTTCTTCCTGTTAAAAATATCAATGCTTGGCTTGCGCAGCAAAGCTATTCCCCTCTTGAGAATTTGAATCAGTATGTTAATACTGGCAAAGTTATGGGAACCCGTATTTATGGCGGTGCATACAATTTCTTAAGGATTTGGGAGTTTATTGAAGTTGTAAAAGCTCAGTCTTGGCAAGAGCCGCAGAATGTTCAGCTACTTATTCAGGATGAGCCTGATGAGCGATTCACCTTGTACACCTTGTCTGACTAATGAAACCTAATTTTTTATGCAGTCTCCAACAGAATTTTTAACTCCTGAAGAATCGGCGGAAGTGGATAAAGCGCTGTTGACTTCAAAAGACAAATTTGCGACGCGAGTCGCCCTGTATTCGCTACGATCGCTGAAAAAAATCTCCTCCGAATCGGGACAAGCGATCGCGAATCTCAACCCGAATCAAATTGAAGATTGGATCTACCAAGACGAGAGTTTGCAGGGCGCGATCGACAACGAGTTCAAACGATTTTTTACGCAGCTTGTGATTTCTGCTAACAAACCTTTGACGTTAGCTGCACAGGATAGCGGAATTGCGATCGAAAATCTTACCGTTCCCCAGGTTGTGGCTTGGTTCGAGAAAGAAGCGAAATCTCGTTTAGGATAAAATTTCTTCGGACGGCGAAAGCCGTTGCTTTAAAAAGAAAAAAGGAGGCGTCGTACTAACACGACTCCCCCTGTCATCAGGGTGCATCTACTTATCACAGTATGCCATCGAAGGGGTGGGGGGAGTAACCCCTTTCCCTCTTCTTCGTCAAAAATACACTGAGTTTTTGCCAGAAATTCATAAAAATCGGTATTTCCTCGGTAGTAGGGTTTGGCTCACCCTATCCAACGCGGCGCTACTGAATTTCAAGCCTCAGGCGTTGAGCTTCTTTGCCAAAAGCTGGTTGGTCAGCTTCGGATCTGCCCGTCCTCCTGTTTGCTTCATGACTTTTCCCACAAAGAAGCCAAGAAGCTTGGTTTTCCCTGCACGATACTGCTCTAACTCGTTGGGATTTTCTGCCAGCACTGCCTCGATCGCGGCTTCGATCGCGCCCGTATCCGAAATTTGGATCAAGCCTTTGCTCTCGACGAGTTCTTTGGCAGAACCGCCTTTTGCTAGCAGTTCTGGCAGAATGTCTTTCGCAATTTTGTTGCTAATCGTTCCGGCTTCAATCAGACCAATCAGTTCACTCAGGGATTCTGGCTTGAGCGGAATTTCCGTGATGCTGAGCCGCTCATTGTTAAGATAGGCGCTAATGTCGCCCATAATCCAGTTGGCAGCGAGTTTAGGATTCGCTTTTGCGGCAACGGTCGCTTCAAAATAGTCTGCGATCGCACGGTCATCGGTCAGTACTCGCGCATCATACGGTGAAAGCCCCAAGGTTTTCTCATAGTAAGGACGCTTCTGATAGGGAAGTTGCGGAAGCTCTGAGCGCCACGTTTCAAGCTGCTGAGGGGACACTTCAATCGGACCCAAGTCAGGTTCTGGAAAATAGCGGTAATCGCTCGATCCTTCTTTGACCCGCATTGTGATCGTGCGCTGAGCGCCTTCTTCCCACAACCGAGTTTCTTGCAAAATTCGCTCCCCAGTCTCGATCGCACGAATTTGTCGATCAATCTCGTAATCGATCGCTTTCTGGATCGCGCTGAACGAGTTCATGTTTTTGATTTCGACCTTCGTGCCGAACTCTTTCTGCCCAATCGGGCGCACTGAGATATTCACATCGCAGCGCAGCGATCCTTCTTGCATGTTGCCATCGCTCACACCCAAATAGAGCATGATCCGGCGCAATTCTTGAGCGTATTCGGCGGCTTCTTGTCCGGTTCGCATATCCGGCTCAGACACGATCTCGACAAGGGGCACCCCAGCGCGATTGTAGTCTACCAAGGAATAGGTCGAGCCAGATAAACGGTCACTTCCTCCATGCACCAGTTTCCCGGCATCCTCTTCCATATGGAGGCGAGTAATCCCAATTCGCTTTGTAATTGACTGACCATTTTCATCGAGCAATGGCTTACCCGTGCTGTCGGTAATTTCGATTTCTAGCCACCCGTGTTCTGCGATCGGCAAATCGAATTGCGAAATCTGATAATTTTTTGGTAGATCAGGATAAAAATATTGCTTGCGATCGAACTTACTGTAAGGCGCGATCTGACAGTTAAGCGCCAGCCCTGCTTTTACAGCATACTCCAGCACCTTTTGATTGAGAACCGGCAGCACTCCCGGCAGTCCCATACAGACCGGATCAATATTAATGTTTGGATCAGCTGTAAATTTCGCAGAGCTATCTGAGAAGATCTTGGTTTCGGTACTCAACTGACAGTGAGTTTCAAGTCCGATAACAGCTTCGTACTGAGTTTTTGTAATCGCAGTGGTCATAGATTCATTGCATCTGCAAAGTCTGGCTCTATTGTACAGGGATGAAGGATGAGGGATGAAGGATGAAAGCCGAACCTTTGCAGGAGATGAGGGATGAATCCTTCTAAAAATCAAAGCACCATCACTAAAAATGTGCGTAAGATTGGAATGTCTCCATCCCAGTGAGAAGTAGAGATCAATGCTTGTTTGCTCTCAGTGTCAGTCTGAAAATCCAGACGCTCACGAATTCTGTCAGGTGTGCGGAATGTCTCTCACGGAAAAATCCTGTCCAGGTTGTGATGCTTTGGTACTGCTTGCTGCTGAAAGATGTTCTCAGTGCGGTACTGTAACGGGAACGATCTTGTTAGCAATTTGTGATATTCATCCTCTCAAAGCAACTGCAGTTAGCGATTGTCGCAACCCTGAAGGAACCAAAAAAGATTCGGCAGCATTGAAGTATTTAGATCCTGCCTGTCGATATCAGATTTTGTCAGCGTTTCAAGAAACTGACCTAGGCAGCGAATGCCTGGTATTGGATACTCAGCCCCTCCAGCCACCTTTTTTTGACGAGTCTCAACCCTTGTCCGAACTTGCTAGTCCCTATCTTCATTTACCTGAATTGCATCAGGTACTGCCTGCGGTATATGACGCTTGGCAGCAGAGCGATTCTTCTGGAGTTGTCAGCGGAGCTAACATTTTGCTGCTAGAAGAGCGATCGCACCTGCTGCAACTCACAGACTTCATGACCCAAAACAACGACACTGTACCCATGCTGCAAATCTTGCACTGGTTCTACGAAATGGTAGACCTGTGGGAAATGCTAGATCCGTGGCGAATGCGGCAAAGTCTTTTAGAGTTGCCCAATCTTCGGTTGGATGAAGATCAGGTACTGTGTTTACAGCGATTGTATCCTGACCCTCCGAGCGAACTGACGTTGAGAAACTTGGGTACAATTTGGCAGTTACTGCTAGCCCGTCTGTCTCAAACTCAATCGGCTGATCTGCATTTACTGATTGCAGATGTTTTAGTAGAGGCAGTCGTGACGGTTGAAGACCTGCGATCGCGGCTCAGAACGCTTGCCCAAGAGTTTCAAGATACTCCCCCTCCGGCCATCACCATGTCTGAATCTATGTCTGAGTTACCTCCGAATTCTGAACCCGCCTCTTCATTAGAGGCGACAACCGAACCGATAGACGCCGCAGTTGACGCGGACGACTTGCCCACCGTCGTTTTGCCGATGCAGCTATTCAGCCTAGATGATGCTGGACGAACAGATATTGGACGGCAGCGCGATCACAACGAAGATTGCTTTAGCATTGATACGCAAGTCGCAAAAACTCATTTATCTTCTGGTAAAGCGGTACGAGCGCGGGGCTTGTATGTGCTGTGTGATGGTATGGGCGGACATGCAAGTGGCGAAGTGGCAAGTCAGTTAGCCGCAGATACGTTACGCAGCTATTTTCAGCAGTATTGGCAACAGGCCGCAGAGACTGGAGCAGATGCCAAGCTGCCGCCCGCAGACGTCATTCGGGAGGCGATCCAGCGTGCGAACAAAGCAATCTATGATGTGAATCAAACCAATGCCCGGTCGGGAAGCGGCAGAATGGGAACGACAATGGTGCTGCTGCTGTTGCAAGATACGGAAATTGCGATCGCGCATGTGGGTGATAGTCGTCTTTACCGCTATACGCGCAAGCGTGGCTTAGAGCAACTCACACTCGATCACGAAGTAGGGCAGCGTGAAATTCTGCGCGGGGTTGAACCTGAAATTGCCTATAGTCGTCCAGATGCGTATCAGCTAACGCAAGCGTTGGGACCGAGAGACGAACACTTCATTCACCCAGACGTGCAGTATTTTGAGATTAACGAAGATGCGGTGATTATTCTAGCATCGGATGGACTAACCGATAACAATCTACTGGAACAGAATTGGCAAACCCACATTGATCCGCTGGTGAGTTCGCAGACCAATTTAGATCAAGGCGTGAGTAAGCTGATTGATTTAGCCAATCAGCTCAATGGGCACGATAACATCACCGCGATCGCGATTCGAGCCAAAGTACGCCCTAATTTAGGACACTTGCGCTAACTTAAAGCGCAAGAATTCTGAAATAGCATCACTCATATCTTGAAGGTGAGATTTGGCTGTCCAGCGCGATCGCCGTAATTCAGCACCCTGACGTTAGTAGATCATTCTTGACTACCAAAAGCTTCTTGAGTAAGCTTCCTGTCTATAAAGCAGCGTTACAGGATTAGTCCAAGACTACGGTTTGTCAATTGCAAATTGTCCAATGGTGACGTGAAGATGACTTCAATGCTTTACAAGAAGCACTTTAAAGGCTCTTGTTTCATCCCTCATCCCTCGTCTTCTTCCCACGTATCAACAGCAAGTAAAGCGCTTACTGGATCTTTCATTGAGAATTCAAACGAAAGCAATTCTTGCTTCCAATACGCCCACTCATCTCCGTAAAGGAGTGCAATCTTCCACAAACCATCGGTAGATTTTATCAGTTTAGAATCAACAAGTTTTTGAACTTGACGCTGCAATTTCTCCATTGGGTGTGCGACCTGTTGGCTCATACGATTCCTTGATTCCTTTTTTAAGAATTAAATTGTTGAAGTTTCTAAATGTGGGCATCTTGGTGATAGCATCGCAACGTGTATCGTGGCTATCCAAGACCTTACAACTTCTAATGGTATCGTACTTTCTTACTGTTGTGGCAATTAATATTTCTGCCTATAGTCTAATTTTTTTGCCTGTAGTTATGCTCAAAACTATCCGCAACATCTGGAAGAACTTCAGCGTTACAGGAGCTTGGTTGAAACGAAAGCATCTTCATGTTGGGACGAAGATACTCCTCTAACCATCAGTGCAATCCTACGTTGTCAGCACTGTCTTTGCTTGGTGCTGTAAAAACAGCCCATACTCCAATCCTTCGACTACTGCTTGGTAAGACGCTTCCAGAATATTGCATGATACTCCAACGGTTCGCCAGCGCTGAAAGCCATTGCTCGACTCAATCAACACGCGAGTATTAGCTGATGTTCCGGCAGCGCCATCTAAAATTCGGACTTTATAATCGGTGAGATGGAACGCTTGAATTTCTGGGTAGAACGTTACGAGCGCTTTCCGCAACGCTGCATCGAGAGCAGAGACCGGACCGTTTCCTTCCGCCGCTTCAAGAATGTTGTTTCCATTCACTCTAACTTTCACCGTTGCCAGCGACTGGCTGCGCCAATCTCCCACTGAACACACGGGCAGTGGAATTCCGGGCAGCATATCATAGTGCACCTGAAATCCTTTGACCTCGAATGGGGAATGCCGTTGTCCTAATGCCTCACGCATCAGTAATTCAAAGCTCGCTTCTGCCGCTTCAAATTGATAGCCTTCGTGTTCTAAATGCTTCAGCCGCTCTAAAATTTGGCGGCAGGCAGGATTGTTCTTATCGAGGTCAATGCCTAGCGATCGCGCTTTCGCTAAGACATTGCTCATGCCCGCTTGCTCAGAAATCACAATCCGCCGACCATTGCCCACTAATTCTGGTGCAATGTGTTCATACGTAATCGGGTTTCGCTCGACCGCGCTGACGTGTAATCCGCCTTTGTGAGCGAAAGCAGATAATCCGACAAAAGCCGCATGATCATCAGGGGCAAGGTTGGCAACTTCGCTCACAAATCGACTGGTTGCTGTCAAGTGCGCAAGCTGTGCGGGCGCTAAGCAGTCATAGCCTAATTTAAGCTGCAAATTGGGAATGAGCGAACAGAGATTGGCATTGCCGCAGCGCTCGCCATAGCCGTTGATTGTTCCTTGCACCATTCGCGCCCCGGCTTGTACCCCTGCGATCGCATTTGCAACCGCAAGTTCTCCATCGTTGTGAGTGTGGATGCCGAATTGAGCGGCAGGAAGATATTCTAGAACCGCCTGAATAATTTGAGCGATTTCGTGGGGCAACGTTCCGCCATTCGTGTCACATAGGGTTAGCCACTCCGCTCCAGCATCATGAGCGGCTTTCAGCGTTTCTAATGCATAGGTTGGATTGTATTTAAACCCATCAAACCAGTGTTCGGCATCGTATACCACTCGTCGATCGTGACTGCGTAGATACGAAATCGTATCTCGAATCATGGCTAGGTTTTCGTCTAGCGAGGTTTTGAGTCCCTCTGTGACTTGTAAATCCCAAGACTTACCGACGATTGTCACCCACCGAGTCCCGGCAGCGAGGATGGGTTGCAGCATTGGATCGGTTGCCGCCGTTTTACCAGGGCGACGAGTAAAGCAAAAGGCAACAACCTCTGCTTGGCTGAGCGGTTCTTCTTTCAGTTGCCAGAAGAACTGCACATCTTTCGGATTTGCACCGGGCCATCCTCCCTCAATGAAGGGCACACCCAATTGATCTAATTGCCGCGCAATCCGCAGCTTGTCTGAAATAGATAGCGTCAAGCCTTCGCGCTGAGCGCCATCACGCAAGGTGGTGTCGTAGATGCAGATCTGGTGAGTCGATTGGGCAGTCATAAAGGGAATTCTTGCGGTGAGAGAGGCTTGAAGCTCAGTGAATGCAACCTATTGCTTCCTATTCAATCTAAAGCATTGCTTGTCACCAAGGAAGGCGAAACAGAGCGCTTTCTCTCAACTTATTGTTAAAAACCTTGTTAAAAATTGTCTACGATGATGTCATTGGATTGGATCTGTAGTGATGCCCAATCTACTACTCATGTTTCCCTGTACGAGCAAGATTCTACGCTATGGATTGGCGATTACGCAGAGTACAACTCTGAAGCAAACGCAGCATTGATGCAAGAAGCATTTTCGATAGTCACATTGCCAAATATGAACACTCTAAGTTCTTGAAGATTGTTTATTCCTGTTTCTCATGGTCAAGCCGCGATCGCGGCTTCACGATTTGAGAACAGTTGCAATAATTGGCAACGCAAATGCAAATATCACTAACATCGCTAAGGCAAACACCAGAATCTACAGTTGCGATTTGTGTTGCCAACGTATAAGCACAAGAACAATCTCAAACAAATACGATTGGCTACTAAGTAAGTATTTATTCACCTGTCAAAGAACTCTATGGAAACTCTAATACCACGTTTAGATTGCTCTCAGATTTGAGCGCGAGAATAGCGAGTATTGGAAGCCATCAAATCATGGATTGAGCTACCATAAAGAAAAGTAAAGCAGTCTGAAAAGAAGAGTTTAAAGCCATGGTGCTATTTGGATTTGGCAAAAAATCATCGCTTCCGACACCAGAAGAAGCACTGCCCGGACGCGCAACTCCAATGCCCGTTCCCGCAAAGCATTTTGTGAATGGTAATCCGCTCAAGCCTCCCTTCCCTGCCGGAATGCAGATGGCGATGTTTGGGTTGGGGTGCTTTTGGGGTGCGGAGCGAGTCTTTTGGAAGCAAGATGGCGTGTTTACAACGGCTGTTGGTTATGCGGCAGGCGTGACACCAAACCCGACCTACCAGGAAGTCTGCTCTGGAATGACGGGTCATAATGAAGTTGTTTTGGTTGTGTTTGATCCCAACGTGATCAGCTACGAGCAACTGCTGAAGGTCTTTTGGGAAAGCCACAATCCGACTCAAGGAATGCGCCAAGGCAACGATCGCGGGACGCAATATCGATCGGGCATTTATGTCTACTCCGATGAACAACGTCAACAGGCAGAAGCCTCTCGTGATGCCTATCAAAAAGAGCTTCAAAAGGCGGGTTACGGCGAAATCACGACGGAGATCTTAGAAGCTCCTGAGTTTTACTACGCGGAAGATTACCACCAGCAATATCTAGCAAAGAATCCTGGTGGATATTGTGGTTTGGGCGGTACTAAGGTTTGCTATCCCGAGACGGCTGAGGTTAGCGAAAAGTAGTAAGCGATTGAATTAAAGGTTTGAGACGGGATGGACATTTCATCCCGTCTTTTTTTGGTTAACAACTGGCAGAACGCCGTCCTTCAACGTTGCACTCTGCGCTAATCGTTGGGAGCTTCGCGAAGTGAATCGCGCAATTTCTGCACAAAAAATTCTTCTAGCGACGGTCGTGCCAGTTGGATGGACACCAATTGGGCGTTCATGAGGCGCACACTCGCCATAAAGTCCTGCGGTTCCCCAAGCAGATGCCCGATCCACAACCCGTCTTGAAACTCCACATCGGGAACGCGCTGACGCAGTAGATCAGGATTGCCACCTTTGACCACGACGCGATACTGTTCGGCTACGCCTAACAACTCTTGCATTGAGCCGATCGCAATTAATTCGCCGCCAGCCAGCAATGCTACGCGATCGCAGATCTTCTCGACATCCGACAACACATGACTGTTAAAGAAGATCGTTTTGCCTTGCCTTTTGAGCGAGCCAATGATCTCGCGCATTTGATAACGACCGAGCGGGTCGAGTCCTGACATCGGTTCATCTAAAAACACAAGCTCTGGATCGTTGATCAGCGCTTGTGCTAGACCGATGCGTTGCAGCATTCCTTTCGAGTAGCGGCGTAATTGTTTTTTCTTCGCATCCGATTTCGCTAAGCCAACGAGATCCAATAGTTCAGGAATGCGTTTACGAACATGCGATCGCGGCAGGCGAAACAACCCTGCGGTAAATTCAAGAATTTCCCACCCAGTGAGGTAATCGTAGAAATAAGGATTTTCAGGCAGGTATCCGATGTTTTGCTTGACACTGCGATCGCCTAGGGGTTGACCGAGCAGGGTTGCCCGTCCCGCTGTTGGACGCACAATTCCCAGCAGCGCTTTGAGCAGCGTTGTTTTACCTGCTCCATTTTGCCCTAGTAATCCGAAGGTTTCGCCTTCATACACGGTTAGCGTCACTTTCTTCAGCGATGTCACCTTCTGATTCAGCCAAAATCCGGTTCGATAAGTCTTACTCAGTTCGTAGGTTTGCAGCGCGATCGCCCGGTTGGCATCGGTAGTAGAAGTTAGAGGATCAACAGCAGTATCCATACGGAAGGTTACAGAATAGCGTGTTGCCATTAAAACATCCAATCCGATTTTCGATGCATGGATTTTTGGGTTGAGTGCGATTAGGGCAAAGCGCAACTTCAGGGAAAACGGCTTTGCCAAACTCCGAACGATCGCCGCAGTGAAATTTTGCTTACACTGAATGTAAGGACGTTTGGCTCTAATTCTATTTATGAATCGCTCAAAGTTTGTCGCTATTTTGACTGGCGTTATTTCTCTAATTCTGGGAATCGCGTATTTAATGCTGGTTCAACTGCTGGATCTACGGGGCGAAATGATTCCTGCGCCGATTAGTTTACTCCCATTCTGGTTTCACTAGAAACGTTGTGTGACGCAGAGAGATTATATGAAAGACATACAAGATATGATTCAGGGGAGGCGCATAAGACCAGTACATCCTGGTGAAGTCATTTCAGATGTGCTTGAAGATCTCGAAATGACTCAAACAAACTTTGCTGAAATTTTTGGAGTATCTCGGCGTACTATCAACGAAATTGTTCAGGGCCGAAGACCCGTTACGGTAGATATGGCGATTCGCATTGGGAAAGCATTGGGGAATGGTCCTCAGTTTTGGCTTAATCTTCAGCAAAAAGTTGATATCTGGGATGCAATCCAAGCTCATGAAGAAGACTATAGTAGAGTGACCACGATCGCATCATGAGATGCCGCTTTCTACTGCCAGTCATCGATCGTCTCTTCATCTGAATCAGTCCGAATTTCAACTCGCTCCGGTGCTTGAATCGGTTTCATCGGTTGCCGTAACTCCAAGGGTTCCATTTCACCCGGATCGATTTCATTTTCTCCGCGAATATCAAGTTGCAACGGCTTCACCACTTTTGCGATCGCGTCTTGCACAAATGACTTAATAAACTCGTCGCGTCGATTCAGTTGAAACTGACGTTGTACCACTTCCGTAATACCGCCATCGCCCCAATCTTGATCATGGCGGAAATATTCAATAAAGCTTTTACCTGCGATCCGAGTCAAATAGGCTGCACTCACGCCTTGAATCACTCTTCCGGCTAAAAACCCTGCCACACTGAGCTGAAGTGCCTTACTTAAAAGGTCGATCGCACCTTTGACAACGCCTAAACTAACCAGCGTTTTCGCGAGCGAAAACGCCAACTCTCGCCCCCGCTCCATGTTAATGTCACAGCCATACACTCGCCCGATCTCAACCACCATCTGAGCATTAACCGCCGCTGTTGCCAACAAATCCACTACCGGAAGCGGCGTCACTGAAATGACGCCCGCCCCGATCCACTGAAAGCGCTCTACGATTTTTTCGGCCTGTCGTCGCCGTTGTCCGTCAATCAGTCGCCGTGCTTCTTCTCCCAAGCGCTGCGACTGAAGCAGAATGTTGTCGGCTAACAAATCATCGCCCTCGGCTCTCAGGACAGCAGCAAGTCGGCGGATCAACGGCATCACGTCTGGTTCGGGATGCAGCGTTTCGCCCGTTTCCATACGGAAGGGTTGAGGATTTGCCGCGATCGCAATTACATCATTGTGATTGACAATGCCACGAACCCGCTCTCTCAATCGCGCCTGAATCGTTTCTAAATCTTGCTCGGTATAGAGATCGGCTTTATTGAGAATGACTAGCGATCGCTTGCCAATTTCCGCCAGCATCTTTAGCGGATCGTATTCCGATTGCCGCAAATCGTTATCGAGAACAAAGATCAGCAAATCTGCTTCAGTTGCCAATCGACGCGCCAATTTTTCTCGTTCTGTTCCCGCAACGCCCGCTTCTAAAATTCCAGGCGTATCAGTGATGAGAATCTCGCGATCGACGCCTTTTAGTTTCAATCGATAAGTTTCTCCAACTTCTGTTGTGCCCATTGGTGCGCCGACCTGCCCAACCATCCGACCCATCAGCGCATTGACCAGGGAGGTTTTGCCCGATGATCCTGTGCCAAACACGACAACCATGACTTCCCCGCGAGCCAGATTTTGTTCAATCTCTCGCGATCGCATCAGCAGTTCTTGCTTCGTCACCTCATCTTGAATCTGAGCGACCTGCTGCCGTACCGCTTGCAGGTTTTCTCCTGCCGCTTCAACTTTGTCTTGTGAAACCTTTGGCGTAACTCGCCGCCGACTTCGCTTGCGCTGCTGATTTGGTAATAAGAAAAAATAATAGATAAACGCCGCGATCAAGGTTCCCAACAAGCCAATGATCAGCAGAATCACGATCGCACCCAGAAACGGGTAATACGCCAACAAATACCACAAGCGATTTAGCGAATCGATTAACCAAATCACCAGCCCTAAGATCAGCGCCACCCCAAAAATTAGCGTTAGAAGTCGTGACAGAGGCATGGAAACTACTCAACACAGAGAAAAGATCGGAACGCCCGATGTACTGTCTTATTCTCCTTTATTCCTTAAGCTACAACAGCCTCTAGAGAATGAAAGCTTGATTATGCTGCCTGACTTGCTATATTCGGGCACCCAAGTGATGGTAACGGAACACTCTTGACTTTACACAGCAAAGTTTTTACCGTTTAGAGGTTAATCACTCTCTAAAATCGTTTTGGAATAAAGATCTATGAGCCTTTTCGACCAAATTCTAGGTGCTGTTAGCAATCCTCAACAGCAAGCTTCTCCAGATCAATTGGGAAGCATCTTGGGTGTTGCACAACAAGTCGCAGGCAATCATGGCATGGATGGTAATGCAACTCAAGCAATCATGTCTATTTTAGGCGGACACGTGCGATCGTCGTTGCAAAACCAGCAAGGCAATAATCCCCAAGATGTCGTCAATCAGTTCGCTGGACTGGGCAGCAATCCGCAAGCTGTTCAGTCTCTATTTCCAGGAGGACAGCAGCAACAAGTTGCTCAAGATATTTCGCAGCGCACCGGGTTTGACACCAATACAATTCTGTCAATGCTGCCTGTTTTAGTGCCCTTAGCTCTAAATCTATTGCAGAGCGGAAATTCTACTGGAGGAGTGCAGCAATCCGGTAATCCTGTTCTGAATGCATTTTTGGATTCTAACCGGGATGGAAATGTTGATTTGGGGGATGCGATGGGTTTAGCGGGACAGTTCCTCAGTCAGCGACGTTAGAACCAGCGACGTTAGAAAGAGTGTCTCAGTCGTAGCGCACTCCATAACAAATGCGCCTATCTGAACAAGATAGGCGCACATAATTTTGTGAGTTGGTTTTGTGAGTTGTTAGTAATTGTCTCGGCTAAAATTTCTGCCACTACCGCTTACCCCTGCCCGAGGTTCGCGCGGCTTTGCTTTATTTACCTTTAATTCGCGACCGAGCCACTCGGCTCCATCAAGCGCGGCGATCGCTGCATCTTCCTGCGTGTCATCCACCATCTCAACAAAGGCAAATCCACGCTTCCTGCCCGTTTCTCGGTCAGTGGGAAGGCTGACTCGGCTGACTTCACCGTATTCAGCAAAGACTTCCTTTAAATCCTCTTCAGTCGCCTGAAAAGATAGATTTCCAATATAAATAGTCACGCTTCTCTCCAAACAAATCTTGTGAGGGCGAACTCGGTTAAAGCTGTGGGAGCAGGGGCATTGGCACTACTCAAAATAGCCCAGCCGAACTCTTGGTTTGGAGATTATTATAACTGACTCTCTCGATCCTGAGAAGCATACTCAATGCATTTCGTCTAGCTATAAAAATAGGAATTTCGATTGTCTGTCCAATCGATTCTTATGAAAGAAGCTAAAGTGTTTATGCTGAACAATTTTTAACCTGAAATCGTTCAATAGTTAAAAAAAGATGAGTGTTTACCTAAACTTAACCTAAGTTGTAAACCTTAACATTCAAAAAAAACGTAGATGGTCTAGGGCATTCTGGTAGAAACTGCCGGAAGTTATTGAATAATTAATAGCCGTAGTTTTGTTATAGCTCAAGGAAAACACTGTAAATTAAATATTGGTTGAGGCAAAAAATAAATCTGCCTTAACCTTGTCTTTAAGGTCAGGGTGTATCCTGAGAGGGATATCACTTGCCCTGCACTAACGTTTTTATGTCTTTTCTAGTGAGCAAAACTCGTCGGACACTGTTCTCTACCTCTGCGATCGCGCTAGTGGTTGGTCTTGCATCTTGTACTCCCAATACCCCAACCGCTCCCCCCCCTCAAGCAGGCGGAAGCCCCGCAGCTGCACCTGCGGCAGGAGGAAATACGTTAACGGTGAGTGGTGCGGGTGCAACTGCTCCTAATCCGCTCTATCAGCGTTGGTTCCAAGAATACAACAGACAAAATCCCACGGTTCAAATTAGCTATGATTCTGTAGGCAGTGGTGCGGGTGTCAGGCGCTTTCTAGATGGAACCGTTAATTTTGGTGCAACGGATTCTCCTCTAAAAGAAGAGGAGCGTCAAAAGATTCCTGCCGCTCGTGGTCAAGCTGTTCAAGTCCCTTCAACAGGTTTATTTGTCGTATTTGCCTACAACTTGGATGGCGTCGAGAATCTCAAACTATCGCGCGAAGCCTTTTGCGGCATCACGGACGGTTCGATTAAGACGTGGAACGATGCCAAGATTACCAAAGACAATGCTGGGGTGAATCTGCCTGCTGATCCGATTACATTTGTTCACCGCTCGGACGGAAGTGGAACCACGGATATCTTTACCAAGCACCTCGTTAAAGCCTGCCCGAACTGGAAGGCGGGAGCAGGAAAAACGGTTGAGTGGTCCACTGGAACGGGGGCAAAAGGCAACGAAGGGGTGTCAGCTCAAATTCAGCAAACCAAAGGCGCGATTGGCTACACCGAGTATTCCTATGCCAACGAGACGAAGCTGAAAATGGCGTCTATCCAAAACAAGGCGGGCGACTTCATCACGCCGACTCCTGATGCAGCCGCAAAAGCATTAGTCGGTGCTCAAGTCCCAGCTGATTTTGCCCTGTCTGTGCCCGATCCAGAGCAAAAAGATGCTTACCCGATTGTCAGCTTAACCTGGCTGCTGTTCTATGAGAATCCTCAAGAGCCAGCTAAAACTAAAGCAATGACCGAATTTATGAAGTGGGCTTATTCCGAGCCGGGTAAGCAAATTGCCACCGAACTGGGATATATTCCTCTACCAGATGATTTATCAACGAAGGCAGCGTCCGCGTTAGATACAATTAAAGTAGCAGCGAAGTAACTTCACAATTTAGCCTAGGGGTTGAGTGCTATTGTCGTCTCATTGGTTGATTCCACGATGAACCGATAACAGCACTTGACTGCCTCCTTGAACGATTTGTGACGCTCCCCTTAACCTTTTTTGCCAGCAGGTATTATGGCTTCGACAACTGATCACTCTTCGCCAATGAATCGTAAGCGATCGGCGGCAACTCGATTGATCGACGATGGATTTGTCTGGGGTACGACGGCGATCGCGATCGCCGTCGGGTTGCTTTTAGCCGTGATTGCGCTGCAAGTTGGAGAAGATGCTCTCCCAGCAATTCAGAAATTTGGGCTGGGTTTTCTGGTTTCCAACCGATGGAGCGTCATTGATGGCGAATTTGGTGCATTGACCCAAATCTACGGCACGCTCGTCACCTCATTCATTGCCCTCCTCATTGCCGTACCCATCGGAGTTGGAGTGGCAATTTTCTTGAGCGAAGATTTCTTGCCCCCTCGAATCAAGCAGCCGATTGTTTTTTTAGTTGAACTGCTGGCAGCCATTCCTAGCGTCGTCTATGGGCTTTGGGGAATTTTTGTCTTGATTCCTTTTCTCAGTCCAATCGGGATCTGGTTAAACGCAAACTTGGGCTGGATTCCGCTCTTTAGCACCGCTCCGGCAGGTCCTGGTATCTATGCCGCCGGGCTTGTTCTAGCGATCATGATTTTGCCTATTATTGCCGCGATCTCCCGGGATGCTATGGTCGCCGTACCGGCTGAATTGCGCCAAGCCGCCTATGGTTTGGGGGCTACTCGCTGGGAAACGATCTTCCAGATTCTTTTGCCAGCAGGATTTTCTGGTATTGCTGGCGGTGTGATGTTAGCGCTTGGTCGAGCGATGGGCGAAACGATGGCAGTCACTATGCTGATTGGTAACTCCAACACGATCGACTCATTTTCTATCTTGTCTCAAGGCTCAACTGTTTCTTCGCTGTTGGCAAACCAGTTTGCGGAAGCGGGGGGACTTCAGGTTTCTGCCTTGATGTACGCTGCGTTGGTGCTGTTTGGCCTGACACTGGTGGTGAACGTTTTAGCTGAGATTGTGGTTCGCCGCTTTAGTTTGAAACTGTAAGCGAGGCGATAGTTTTGTGAAACTGGAAATTTGCAAAATTGAGACCTTAACTTAAGACCTGAGACTGTGAATTCGTTGAATTTTAGGAACCGTTGACATGCCTGCTCCAGACTTTGCCGCTGCTCGAGGCCCCAGGAGTTTGAACCGATCGCCTACCTCACCCCGGACGCTGTTTGCTTCTGCAATGACGGTACTCTCAGTTCTATTTACCCTGCTTGCCCTGATTCCGTTGGTTGCAGTGTTAGCTTATGTGGTAGTCAATGGCTTACCTCGGCTAGACATTGCAGCATTTACCCAACTTCCCCCTGCTCCTGGGTTGCGCGGTGGCGGCTTTGGAAATGCGCTGCTTGGCACGCTCTTAACGGTTGTGATCGCGGCTGCTATCAGCATTCCATTTGGGGTCGTCGCCGCCATCTATCTCTCAGAATTTGGTCGCGATACCCGGCTTGCAGAATGGGTAAACTTCTTCACTAACGTGCTGAGCGGCGTTCCCTCGATCGTGATCGGGGCATTCGCTTATGCCGTTGTTGTGCTGACCACCGGAACGTTTTCTGCCGTGGCAGGGGGGGTAGCGCTGGCGATTTTGATGCTGCCGACCATTGTCCGCACAGCGGCAGAAGCTTTAGAAGCTGTGCCCAACGATTTTCGGCAAGCTGCGATCGGGCTAGGAGCAACTCGGCTGCAGACGACGCTGAAAATTGTTTTGCCTGCTGCTGTTCCAGCTATTCTAACGGGGATCATGCTAGCGATCGCCCGCGCAGCAGGCGAAACGGCCCCAGTTTTGTTTACTGCCTCATTTAGCCGATACTGGAATACCACGGTTTGGCAACCGACTGCCACTCTGTCACGCTTGGTATTTGACTTTGCAACAGCTCCTTACGCAAGCCAACAACAATTGGCTTGGACGGGTTCTCTAGTCCTCGTGGCGTTGGTGCTTGTAACGAGCATATTGTCTCGCTTGGTCACTCAGCGAAGACGTAAGTGATTGCCAGCCTTCGCTTGGGTCACGCTTGCTGCGATTGGCTCTGCCAAGCTTCGGAGGATCGCATCTGATCTATCTAGTCTGATTCTGTTCGATTCTCGACTAGTCTTCTTTCACTCAGTGAGACGTTTATGACTTCCCGACTTCAAAGCGCCCGCCAAACCGATTCCGTTTTCCACACCGAAGATCTCAATATTTACTACGGCAACTTTCTAGCCGTTCGAGATCTCTCGATCGATATTGCCAAAAATTCGATCACGGCCTTTATCGGACCATCTGGCTGCGGCAAAAGCACTGTTCTTCGCTGTTTCAATCGGCTCAATGACTTGATCAAGTCATTTCACATTAAAGGCAAGATTTACTATCACGACCAAGATTTATATGCCTCAGAGATTGACCCGGTAGAAGTGCGTCGACAGGTTGGCATGGTATTTCAGAAGCCGAATCCGTTTCCGAAATCAATTTATGACAACATCGCGTTTGGACCTCGGCTGCTGGGTTATAAGGGCGACATGGATGAACTCGTCGAGCAATCGCTTAAGCAAGCGGCGCTTTGGGACGATGTGAAAGATAAGCTCAAAGCGTTTGGAACTGACCTTTCTGGTGGACAGCAGCAGCGCTTGTGCATCGCTAGAGCCATTGCCGTTCAGCCAGATGTCATTTTGATGGATGAACCTTGTTCTGCTCTCGACCCGATTTCAACCCTCAAAATTGAAGATCTGCTGCAAGAACTCAAAGAGAAATACACGATCATGATCGTGACTCACAACATGCAGCAAGCCTCTCGTGCCTCTGATTACACGGCATTCTTTAACGTAGAAGCTAATAGCAAAGGGCAGCGAACCGGATACGTTGTGGAATACGATCGCACGGAGGCAATTTTTCAGAGTCCTAAAGAACAAGCAACCCAAGCTTATGTCAGTGGACGTTTCGGTTAATCAAGCCGATTGAAGTTTTACAACCGCTGGAGAGACACCTAATCGTCTTTCCAGCGGTTGTTTTTAGCCCAGTTCTAACTCTAGGTAGAAAATTGGGTGTAGATTCTGTGGCAAACTTGCGGAGCGACGTTATGGTGATCCCGCTGTTCCTAATCACGGTAGGATTAAAAAACTGTTACTTTTATTCACTCACACGTAAAGGCTTATGAAGCGCTATTTGTCTCGCCTGCTGGCTTTGGTGTTAGTAGCGGCGGTCGCTCTTGTGGGGTGTTCTTCGCCCAATGGGCTGACGGGTAATTATAGAGAAGATACCCTGTCCGTTATCAGCACTTTGAAAGCCGCGATCGATCTGCCTCAAGACGATCCGGCTCGAATTCCGGCGCAAAACAGTGCCCGTCAGTTGATCAATGACTTTGCCTCTCGCTACCGTCAAGATTCTAGTCTGACCAAGCTGAGTTCGTTCACTACAATGCGGACAGCGCTCAACTCTCTGGCAGGTCACTATAGCTCCTATCCAAATCGCCCAGTTCCTCAGAAGCTAAAAGATCGCGTTGCCCAAGAATTTCAGCAGGTCGAACTTTCACTTAAGCGTGGGACTTGATTCAATTTAGCCGTGAATTGAGAAAAGGCTCTAGATCTTAATCGAGCTGAATTGAAGTTCAACGTTTAAGATCTAAAGTCTTTTTAAAGGGTTAACTTGCTGTTGCATCCGTCATTAAGATTCGATTGAGCAAAGAGGCGGGGCGCTGAGCATATCTCCACGCAAATGCATGACGGAAAGCAGCATCTTGGCAGGCTTGCAGTTCCTTAAAGCCGATAATGTCTTGCGTCAGCAACGTTTCATACTCAAACGGCAGCCGCACATCGTTGAGACCTGCGTTATCAGTGCAAATTGCGATATCTACGCTTGCCTCGAAACAGGAGTCGAACACATGCTTCAGTTGCCGTAAGTCTTGCAATGTTCCCGTTTTTAGGTAAGTGGTTGGGCACACTTCGAGGCACTGCTGACGTTCGGCGACTTCCTTAAGCAAATGAGGATGCTGCAACGGAATTTGAATTCCGTGCCCGATTCGCATCAAATATGGCAGAAGCTTTGGGTAATGCCCATCGGTTGTCTCGTACAAATGACAGGTTGTATTGAGATCTAGCGATCGCGCATAGGCATACAATTCAACAAACTCATCCAACCGCTCTGCATAATGGGCATCACCTCCGGCTAAATCAATTCCACAAACGTATTCTCGCGATTGCGCTGCTAAATCGACTAGGGCGCGATTCACCTCATAGGGTAGGCGCGAATGCATACACAGAATTTGGCTACTGACGATGGGATATTCTTTTAACTGACTTGCTTTACCCACAATTTCGATAATCTGAGCCATTTGGTCAATGCGCTCTGACTGAGTGAGTGTAGGGTTTGTTCTCAAGAACGGCGTATAGCGCAACTCTAAATAGGCCAAATTCTCGAAAATATAGGCTCCGCGCATTAAGCGGTAAATGAAATACGGCAGTGCATCCGCTGTCTGCACGCCTTCGACTAGAGTATGCAGTTCTAAGTATTCATCTAACGTATTTCGAGGACGAGTATAAAAATCCTCGAATTCGGGATATTCAGTGAAGCGCTCAATGAGTTCTGATTCGTTGCGTTGTAGGTAGCGCCACAAGACTCGCGGCACAACTGACCCACCGAGATGACGATGTAATTCTGCGTATAAAGCCACAAGCACCTCTTCCGATTCTGATAATTCTTTCTATTGTGGCGTCTATACCTAGAATTGTCCGGCAGTGATAGATACCAACAAGAAGAATTCAGAAAAAAATAGGTTTTGTACAAGAGGTCAAGATCGATCTTTCACAAAGAGTGATTTTCCGGGGCTTTCCTCACTCATTTACAATGATCAATAGATGCTAAAGTCTGCTGATTGCAGGGGGAAAAAACACGACATGGATTTGGTCGCACTTCAAAGCATATTAGACAACGTTTCATTTGCGGTTCTGTTCGTGACGATGCTGGTTTATTGGGTCGGAGCTGCTTTTCCGCAATCCTACCTCGCAAGCTTGGGAACTGCAGGAATGGCGATCGCAAACCTTTCCACTGCCGTCCTACTGGGCGCACGCTGGCTAGAAGCGGGTTATTTCCCCCTCAGCAACTTGTACGAATCGCTATTTTTTCTCGTGTGGGGTATCACCACGATGCACCTAGTTGCCGAGCAGATGAGCGGCAGTCGGCTAGTTGGGGTGGTGACGGCTCCGGTGGCGATGGCAATTACAGCGTTTGCGGCTCTGACGTTGCCAGACACGATGCAAGCGTCCGCTCCGCTGGTACCAGCGCTGAAGTCTAACTGGCTGATGATGCATGTCAGCGTCATGATGTTGAGCTATGCCACATTGATGGTCGGGGCACTGCTGGCGATCGCGTTTCTCGTGGTCACGCGGGGTCAGAATGTCGAGTTGCGCGGAAGTTCGGTCGGTACGGGCAGTTATCGAGAGCGCTCCTACCAGTTGCGTCGAGCAGAACCAATAGAGACTCCGATTCAAGGAGGCGGAACTGCCGTTTTAAATTCAGTCTCGGCTGAAGCAACCCTCTCCCCGCAGCGACTTAGCCTCGCAGATACGTTAGACAATATCAGCTACCGCGTCATTGGACTCGGATTTCCCCTCCTCACGATCGGCATCATCGCTGGGGCTGTCTGGGCGAACGAAGCCTGGGGCTCTTACTGGAGTTGGGATCCGAAAGAAACATGGGCAATGATCACTTGGCTTGTGTTTGCGGCCTATCTTCATGCCCGTATCACTAAAGGTTGGCAAGGTCGGCGTCCGGCAATTCTTGCAGCAGCAGGGTTTGTCGTCGTATGGATCTGCTACTTAGGTGTCAATCTTCTGGGTAAAGGGCTTCATAGCTACGGTTGGTTTCTATAATTTAGGATTTGCACAAAGGTTTCCCGTTGGCAACGGATGGCGGGTATCTTCAAGAGGCTTCGCCTGCGGATTTAACAGAGTCACACTTCAACTTCAGCCAGAACCGTGCATGGGATACATCCCGATCAAATCCGTTGCCGATGCGTAAGTCCTATAATTCACACATTCAGAACGAGATTGAGAGCGAACTATCACTATGGATAACGGATTTGTACCTTTGAACGATGATGAAGTATTGTTTACCGATCGCGGTCGGGTCTTGATGTCGAATCCGACGTTCAAGGTCAGCGAATTTCTCGACCAGTTGGCTCAAGCCGTCAGCGATCGTCAAGGTGACTGGACAGAAGAGAATGAAGCGTGGTTTGGCGATGGACTCCCGTGTGAAGCGCTGCGCTTTACGTCTGGTGGTTGGCAGCGCGGTAGAGTCCGCATTCGCCTAGAATTCATGCCACTCAAGCCGCCCGGAACCCTGCCAGAACGTTCTTCTGCTCGTCCAGAACCGCTTGATAAGCTGCGTCCGCGCCCAATTGACGATATTTACTCTGACGATAGCGATTATTGATCGATGAGCCGTCTCCTCTGGACACCGCTTCATGTTCGCCTGCATCAAACAATTCGTCAGCGCATGTTGCTGAAACCAGATCAAGCAGTTCTGATGGCGGTTTCTGGAGGTCAGGATTCGATTTGTCTGGCTCGATTGCTGCTTGATTTGCAGGCGAAGTGGAAGTGGAAGCTGGCGATCGCGCATTGCGATCATCGCTGGCGTTTGGATGCTCAAGCCAATGCAGATCATGTGGCTCACGTTGCTAAGACCTGGAATCTACCGTTCTATTTAGAAATAGCCCAACAGGTTCCGGCAAGTGAGGCCGAGGCGCGAGTGTGGCGCTATGACGTGTTGAGTGCGATCGCGAATGAAGAAGGGTATAGTGCGATCGCCACTGGGCACACCACCAGCGATCGGGCGGAGACGTTGCTATTCAACTTGATGCGAGGCAGTGGATCTGATGGGCTGCGATCGCTCGGCTGGATGCGTTTGCTCAGCCCGACCCTAACTTTGGTTCGTCCTTTGCTAGAGACAACTCGAACTGAAACGGGCGAGTTTTGCCAACACGCTAATCTTCCAATTTGGGAAGATTCGACTAATCAAGACCTCCGCTATGCACGGAACCGAATTCGTCACGAGCTATTGCCCTATCTCAAAACTCACTTCAATTCTCAAACAGAGCGGCATCTTGCTCAAACGGTGGAACTTTTGAGTGCGGAGGTGGACTATCTCGAAGCAGAAGCCTCTACCTTGCGCGAAAAAGCGGCTGATTTGGATGATTCCCGTTTGAACCGCCAAATTTTGAGGCAAGCACCCCTTGCGCTGCAACGTCGAGCGGTGCGGCAGTTTTTACAGAAAACTCTCCAGTTCAACCCAAATTTTGAGCAGGTTGAAAAGTTTATGGCGTTGGTTTCTGCACCTAATCGGACGCGGACTGATCCGTTTTTGAAGGATGCGATCGCAGAAGTTGAGGGCGATTGGATTTGGCTCAGAAACTTAGTCAAAAATTAGCTTGTTTTCAAGCAGTCATTCAATTAGCCAAACTGTGCGATCGCACCCTCATTCATCCCATCAAAGCGAAACCTGCGATCGCACTCCTAGGTTCTGTTGACCTTTCAGCGAAGTTCAATCAGCAAGGCTGTGAAATAAACAAAGCTCAGAAAATTCTTGGCGGTCTTCTCGAAGCGAGAAAAGACCCGGCGAAAGTGCTTGAGCTTGTTGAACCAGCACTCAATTATAGCTACTGCCAGTTTAGTTAGGACATAGACTAAGAAGAGTGGTGATAGAGG